>NZ_JBHXFA010000048.1:34544-42974 GCF_042724175.1 Streptomyces sp. NPDC127084 | reverse complement strand
GGGGCGTGCGTGCTTCCCCCCCCCCACCGCTGCGCCCCGGGCCCCCACAGCGGGCCCCAACCGCCCCCGGGCGGGGATCGGGCGGGGGCCGCGCCCACCCCCGGGTCGCGGCCCGGCGGAGTCACAGGTGTGGACCCCCGGGCCCCGCTCGGTGCCGAGCCCGGCGGGCCGGCCGCGTCCCGCCCGATTCACACGCGGGGAGGATCATCCGGCACCGCGGGAGGCTTGACGACGATGTGCTCGCCCCGGGCGGCACGCTCGGCGTACGCGAGGGGGCGGGGCTGCCGGGGCCGCCGGTTCCCGAGCCACCGCGTGCGAGCGGCGCGGTAGCGCCCTATCGTCGCCGACGTGAACGGATACGCGGCGGTGTACGAGGTGGTGCGCGAGCCCCGTCGCAACCCGGCCCGGGGGACAGGGCGAGAACACATCGGGACCGTCCACGCGGCGGAGACCGGCGGCACGGGGGGACAGCCGGGCCCGATGACCGTGTGCGGGCTCGCCACGGACGGCATGCCCCCGGTGCCAGGAGACCGGCCCACGGAGGGGGCCCGACACCCGGTGGCCGCCGCTGAGCGCGATCGTCATCTGCGCCGCGTGCGACATGGAGACCTGAATCCCCGGCGTACCGTTGTCGGGACCGACTCCTGGTCCGTCAGATCGAGCGGTACGAAGCCGGCATGACCTTCTGGAACACTGGCGCGCAGCGCTGCGACCGCCGTGCGGGTGCGGTCCGGGCTGCGTGCGGCGACCGTCACCCGCGCCCCGGCCGAGGCCAGTTGCTCGGTGACGTGGAAACCGATCCCGCCGCTTCCGCCGGTGACCAGTGTGGACCTGCCCCGCAGATCGGGGAGCCGCCCCGGGTTCCAGGGGTTCGTGTTCACGGAGCGCCGTCACCATCACGCACGGCAGGAACGTCCAGCCGGCCCCTACACAGGTGACCATGACGCCCGCGACCGCGGGCCTCACGGTCCTGGACAACTGGTAGCCCGTCGTGGAGAGTCCAGTCGCGCCGCGGCGTGCCTCGGTCGGTTGATGGTCGCGTGCAACGTGGTCAGCGCGCTGCTCGCGCTGACGCTCGGGCTGCGGAAGTGTGTGGTCAGAAGCATGGTCACGGGAGCCTGAGGGGGCGTGTCGATGGGCTCTGAACCGGGCCGTGGGCGGGTGATTCCGCTGGGATCCTGCGACCCCATGCTTTGACCACAGGGCGGGAGCGTGCCCACCGGCATCGTCCGTTCGGGCCGGGGGCGGAGGAGGTGGACCCCGGCTCCCGGGCTCGGGCTGTGGACGCCTTGGGGCCGGTGCTGCCGGCGGACGCGCAGCCGTGCTGGTCAGAGGCGGACAACGACGAGGGCGATGTCGTCGCGGGCCCCGTGGCTGACCCCCAGACGGGCCAGCACGGTGTCCGCGAGACGCTCCGGACCCAGTCCGGCGCAGGACTGGGCGAGAGTGTCTGTCAGGCGGGTCAATGCCGTGTCGACGTCCATGTCGCGGCGCTCGATGAGGCCGTCGGTATACAGCAGGAGGGTGTCGCCCTGGCGGTA
Organism: Streptomyces sp. NPDC127084; assembly: GCF_042724175.1. NCBI lineage: Bacteria > Bacillati > Actinomycetota > Actinomycetes > Kitasatosporales > Streptomycetaceae > Streptomyces > Streptomyces sp. NPDC127084. The sequence continues at coordinate 41,433 of NZ_JBHXFA010000048.1, read as the reverse complement.
GGCGATGTCGGCTTGTGGCCTGGGGACATGCTCGGGGCGGGCGCCCAGGGGCGGGTCGGTGGCCTGGTCGAGCAGTTGGCAGGTGCCGTCGCGGTGCATCAGGACCGGTGGTGGGTGGCCCGCGCTGGAGTAGACGATCACCCGGGAACGGCAATCCACCAGTGCCGCCACAGCGGTGGCGGCCAGAGCTCCTTCTACGGAACGGGCGTACAGGCCGAGTACTTCCAGGGCTTGGGCGGGACCGGCCGCGGCGCGGACTGCAGCGGACAGGGCGCTGCGGAGCATGCCCATGACGGTTGCGGCCCCCAGGCCGTGGCCGACCACGTCGCCGACGACGACCGTGAACCGGTCATTGGGCAGGTCGATTGCGTCATACCAGTCTCCGCAGACATTGAGTGATCCGATCGCGGGGAGGTAGCGGACGGCTACATCCTCGTGCCGGGCCAGGTCCGGGGAGTGCAGCATGGCCTCCTGCAAGGTGAGGGCGACCTGCCGCTCGCGCGCATGGGCCTGGCGCAGTTCCTCGTTCAGTCTCTGCAGTTCCTTGGCTCGGGTGTACAGCTCGACCTCCATGGCTTCTTCCCGTTCGCCCCAGGAGGTGGCCGGCTGTTCGCGGGGGCGTCGGTCAAGCATGAAGGCAGTCACGTCCTCCACTCGGTGGATGATCCATGCCACCTCCCGGTCGGGCCCCAGCACGGGGGTGTTGACGGGAGACCACCAGCGTTCCTCGAAGGCCCCGGGCTGACCCGCAATGGGAATGTCGTACTTCTGCACTGCCATCGTGTCCGGCTGGCGCATGGCCAGCACCCGTTCCAGCGATGCCGACAGGTTCCGCACTCCGTCCGCCGTCGGATCGGCCGGATTGTCGGGAAACGCGTCGAACAAGTACTGGCCCACGAGATCGTCACGGGCACGTCCGGTGGCACGGCAGTACGCCTGGTTCACGCCGACGATCATCAGATCCGGGCGCAGGACCAGGTAGGGACTGGGAGTGGCAGCGAACAACTCGGCGTAATCGACTTTCTCCGCGACCACGCCCGACGTCCCAGACGCCTGGATGTCCACTCCTCCAATCTACGTCCTACCCCAGGGTTCGGAATCCGCGATACCGGATCGCGGTCGTCATCGCGCTGGGGTGTGGACTGCGTCAGGGCGAGGCGTCCGGGCTCTCACCGCAGGACACCGACTTCGAGCGTGGGGTCATCTGTGTGCGCCGTCAGGTGCAACTGCGCTACGGCCGCTTGTACTTCGTACTGAGGGCGGTAAGACGCGCGTCGTCGACATGCCCTCGTCGCTGTCGGCGTACTTCCGTGAGAAGGGCCAGCGGTGGAAAGCCTCCCGCGAGGACGGCTTCTACGTCCTCCGCCACACCTACGCCTCGGTCCCCCTCGAGGCGGGCGAGTCCATGGTCACGCTCGCTTGGTGGCTCGGCCACTCAAATCCGACCATCACCCTCGACCACTACGCTCACTTCATGCCCGAGGCCGGTGGAAAGGGACGTGCGGCCATATATGCCCTGCTCGGCATAGTGCCCGACTACGCACCTCGAAGCGTCACCACGGCGTGATCAACGGGTGGCGCAGCGGCGCTGCTGTGCCACCCATTTCGGGACGCTCTGTGCTTGCGAGCTGGTGAGGGTGCGGACCGTACGCCGGCCTCCGCAACCGTGGCCGCGCAGAAGCGCGCCCGCACGGCGCGCCGAGCATTCTCCCCAGAGGGCTTGAGGAGACATCGCTGACCTGCGGAAAGCGACTGAAGAAGTGCTCTGACCTGCGGTGATCCCTCTTTCCAGCCATTTCGCTCTGCTGTCCATTTACGCGGCCGATCCTCCCCAGCCGCTCCCCAGCGGGGCTTCATTCTCCCCAGCGGAGGCTGACTCGGAGGGGAATCGCTGCTGGTCGGGATCGTGATCCGCGCGTCACGGCAGGCTACGCGACGTAGCGGAAGCGCGGTAGGAGCAGGCAGGTCGCGGTCTGCCCGGCGGTGCTCGCGGTTGGGTGTGATGGCTGAGTCCGCGGCACGGTGGCCGGCTCTGACCGGGCGGTACGGCGTGGGCGGGCTGCGAGGTCGCCATGGGCAGGGCCAGGCCGGCGACCAGGACCAGGCCGGCCACCAGCGTCCGCGGCAGCCCACCCCGCCACGAGTAGCGCACTCGGCGACCGGGTGGTACCGACGACGGAAGGCCCCCTCCGCCCCACCCCTGCGACGATTTGACAGAGAGTCAGAACCATCCTCCCGGCCGGGTTTTACCCCGATGGAATCGAACGGATTGTGACAGTTCGTCATATTCGGCATGTTCGGGGCGCGCGACCGTCCCGACCAGGGCCGGGGCGGTCGCCTGCGCGCCCACCGAGACCACACCTGGTCCGGTGCCGCGACTGAACCGGAGGATCCGGGGCACGGAGGCGGGCAACTGGACCCAGGCACGGTGAGCACGACGGGCCGGGAGGGGCACCCTCCGCCGACAATCACTCGGCAGGGGGTCGCTCAGGAATTCGTCGACCCGGCGCAGGGTGGCGCACCCACAACGCTTACGCACGTGCCGTACGCGCCTGACGATCCCTCGGATACCCGTAAGGCATGTGCGAAAACAGCCACTTGCCCTACATGCGTGCTGCCTCGCTGGCACCCGAGAGAACTCCGTGGTGGACCTGGCCTCGCCCTGGAAGAGCGACCGGTTCGCCAACCGCATCCGATTCAGACACGCCACGGTCCACGCGATGCTGGAAGCCGGCCACAGCCGCCGTTCCATCGGCCGCCAACTCCACATGACGCACCGCACCGTCAAAAGCCTTGCCGATGCCACCAGGCCAGAAGACCTCTTCACCGGTCAGTACCAGTTCAACCGAGCCTCCGCGGTTCGACTGTTGGTCGTGCTCTCCGGCGCCTCGCACGACGCGCCAGGGAACATGCAGTCGGCCCTGCCTGGGATAATGACGTATCCATGAGGAAATCGGCTGATGGTGCAGGGAAGGTCGCGCAGGAGCGACCACTGGGGAACGATCACGCGGACGTGGCGGGGAATGGGGACGCGCTGGTACCGGCCTTGGAGGAGACGGCGACGACGCTGGTCGGCAGAGCTGACGAGCTGAGGCGGCTCGGCTCGATGATCGGCGGTCTGGGTCAGGACGGTGTTCCCTCAGTCGTGGACATCGCCGCAGACGCCGGTATGGGGAAGAGCCGGCTGCTGAGCGAGCTCTGTGCGCGGGCGCGGCGGGGTGGGCTGACCGTGCTGCGCGGCAGGGCCACGGAGTACGAGCAGCACACTCCCTTCCAGACGTTCACGGACGCGTTCGCCGACCTCGATCGTGCCTTTCTCGGCCCGGATGGCGTGCCCGGGGCGGCGGCACCGGTGCTGCGCGGAGCCGACAGTGTGCAGGGCTCGGCATGGGGTTCGGGCCGCGACCGGTTCGGCCTCTACAGGGCCGTCGCGGAAGTGCTGACCAGGCTCGGGGAGCGCAGCGGGGTGGTGATGGCCCTGGACGACCTGCACTGGGCGGATCCGGCGTCATTGGAACTGTTGGACCATGTGATCCGTCACCCGGTGGGCGGCCGGGTGCTGCTGGTCGTGGCCCGAAGACAACGGCAGACGCCGCACTCCCTTGCCGCCGCTCTGACACGCGGCATCGACAGTGGGGCCGTACTTCGCATGGCGCTGCGACCGTTGCCCGAGCAGGCGTCGATCGAGGCGCTTGCCTCCGACCTGCCGCCCGGCGACGCGAAGGAGATCTATGAATCCAGCGAGGGTAACCCGCTGTACCTCCACTGCCTTCTGCACGCCTACCGCCATGGCGCGCCGTCGCGCGGCACCACCGTCCGGGCCCACGACGGTACGTCGTCCGGAGTGCTGAGCGGACTGGGATCCCTGCTCCTGGACGAGCTGACCGCGCTGACCGCGACGCAGCGCCGTACCGTCGAAGCGGTTGCGGTCCTCGGCGACCATGCCACACCGTTAATGCTGAGCCTGACGACCGGACACACCACGCCCGAGGAACTCGACGACTGTGTCAGTGCACTGGCGCGGCGCGATCTGCTGCGCAAGGGGGCCGACGGCCGCTGGACACTGCGCCACCCGCTGCTGCGGGCGATGGTGTACGAGAACACCGCCGCACCACGCCGCGCCGAGATCCACCGCGGCGCGGCGGAGGAACTGGCCCGCGCAGGTGCCTCCGCCGCCGAGCGCGCTCATCACGTCGAGCGTTCGCTGGTCGGCTGGGATCCCGTATCGGCGGCCGTGTTGAGCGAGGCGGCCGGCCAGTTCGCCCACACGGCGCCCGCGACGGCCGCTCATCTGCTGGACGTCGTCCTGCGACTCATGCCTCAGACGCCCGCCTGCGCACAGCGGCGTGGAGAATTGACGCTGGCGCGCGCCAGAGCACTCGGTGTGGGCGGAAGCCTGCGGGAAAGCCGTGACCTGCTCCACACCCTGATCAGCAGGTCCGGGCGGGACGACGCATCGCTGCGCAGCGATGCGATAGCGCTCTGCGCCATGATGGAACGCCATCTCGGACACTCCCCGGAGGCGACAGCCCTGCTGCAGCGGGAACTCACCCGCAGTCCCGGCCCTGAGCCCCGCCAGGCGGTCTCCTTGGGACTCGCGCTGGGCATGGCCGCCTTGAACACCGTCTCCTATCCCGACGTACGTGACGAGATCGAGCGGACGCTCGCGGTGGCCCGTTCCAACAGCGACCTCATGGGAGAGATGGGGGCCTTGGCGCTGGGGGCGCTGGGTGAGGCGTACGAAGGGGAGACGGCGGCGGCCCGCAGGTTCGCCGATCTCGCCGCCGGGCTCGCAGACGGACTGACCGACCCCAACCTCACGGAACTGTGCGAGTCGCTGGTGTGGCTCGCCTGGGCGGAAGCCCTGCTCGAGCGCTATGCCGACGCGGAGCGGCATGCCGAACGGGGTCTGGACATCGCCCGCCGCAGCGGTCAGGTCCATGTGCTGCCCCACCTGCTGAGCAGCAAGGCCTTCGTGCACCTCAGCACCTGTCGGATGCCGTCCGCCCTGGAGTCTGCCGAGGAGGCGGAATCCATCGCACGAGCCATCGGCAGCAGTGATCTCCTGACCTTCACGCTGTGCTTCAAGGCGCTGATCCTGCTCGTTCGCCGCCCCCTGGGCGACACCAGCGCCCTGGCGACCGCCGAGGAAGCCGTGGCCGCGGCCGGAACAAGCAGGCACTGGTGGGCATCGCTGGCCGGGTGCATGCTCGGCCACACGGCGCTCGTGAGCGGTGACCCGAACCGGGCGCAGGAAGCGATCCTGAAGGCGGGCGGTCCCGAACTGCTGGGGCTGCAACCATCCATACGCCCCGGTCAATTGGACACCCTCGTCAGCACCGCCCTCGCGGTCGGCGACGTTGAACAGGCCGCGAGGTGGGCCGCACGGGCCGTCGAGGAAGCCGACCGGATGGGTCTGCAAGGTCAGCGCGGGGCGGCTCTGCGCGCCGAAGCGGCGCTCGCCCAGCACCGCGGCGACGGCCGCGCGGCCGCAGACCTCTTCGAGCGCGCCGCGCAGGCGTATGCGCCGTCCGGTGCGACGCTCTGGGAGGCGTACTCCCTGCTGCTGGCGACCGTCCAGGCGCAGGCGGCAGGCGACCTTCCGCGCGCCGTCGCGATGTGGGAGCGCGCCCGCCGTATCGCCGACGCAGGCGGCGCACGCCTGCTGTCCGACCTGGCCGGGCTCGTGCACCCCCAGCTCGAGGGACCCTTGCGCACACCCACGGAGCTCGACCAACTGACCGTACGGGAGCGGGAGATCGCCGAACTCGTCGCCGAAGGACTGAGCAACCAGGCCATCGCGACGAAGCTGTACCTCAGCCGCCGTACAGTCGAGACTCACCTGTCGGCCGTCTACCGGAAGACCTCCGTGTCCTCCCGCTCGGCGCTGGCAGGCCTCATGACGCGTGCGGCCCTCGACCGCCGCACGTGAACGACCCACCATGGTCGAGGTACGACGCGTGGTTTGGCCGTGGCCTCCCGGGTCAGGCCGTGGCCTTCCGGTAGTCGCCGAGGCAGCGGAAGCCGCCCCCGGCCGCCTGGAACAGGCCGGGCAACGGGTAGACGAGCAGGCCGACAGCCGCGACCGAACCCACTGACAGGACAAGCGCCCCGGGCCTTCATGGGGATCACGAGGCTTCGGGGCTGCGGCGCCTGCCGGGGGAGGTTCGACGGGGCCGCCATGAGGTGAACGCACACCTACGTAGTCGGATTAAGTGGTTTCACCGATACGCTCGGCCGTTGCCCTGCGAAAGGGTGAAGGCGTTGCGGGGGGCGAGTGATTCCGAGGCTCTCGTCGTGTGACGGTGGAGCCGGAGCCTCGCGTTTCCCGCAGAAGTCAATCGAGCAAGTGAGATTTCTTCAACTAGCTTCGTGGAGACGGAACATGCGCATACCTGCCCTGGCTGTCACCGTCGCGGTGGTGGCCGCGACGATAGCGGGAGGAGCGGCTCCGGCCGCTGCCGACACGTTGGTCAGCACGGTCAACCTGGAGGCCGGTGCCGGCCTCCACCACAATTCCGCGACTGTGACATACGAGCGTGTCGACGGCGCGGTGAACTCGGTCAAGATCATCTCGCTGCTTGCCTTCTCAAGCGAGCGCGACTGCGTCTGGGTGGAGTGGAACGACCCGAATGACGTGGGGGACGGTTGGGCCGCCCTCAACTCAGAGCCTCCTTGTTACGGCGGCAACTTGGGGGAGACGCCCAACAGGATCATCAAGGCGCCCAAGGGCCATCAACTCAAGGTGCGCCTGGCTGCCTACCATGACGGCGGGATCGAAGTGATCCACAAGGACATCGCCAAGCTTTAGTCGAACCGTGGGGGGCCCGCCTGCGGGGGGCGGTACGGGGTGGCCACCCCCCCGCCCCCCCCACCGAAAGGCCCCCGG
>NZ_JBHXFA010000048.1:10226-34534 GCF_042724175.1 Streptomyces sp. NPDC127084 | reverse complement strand
GGGGGGGTGTGCGTGGCGGCCCGCTGCAGCGCGCGGGCGGCCGCGCGCCCCCCCCCCCACGCCCCGGACACCGCATCAGATCGGCGACGGGCTCAGGCAGCGGGGACGGCGGGTCTCCCAGCCGGACGGTGATGTCGTCGATGGTGAGGCGGACGATGCGGCTGGGGTGGGCGTAGAGGAGAACGAGGGTGACGGCGACCCGGGCCCGCAGGGGCAATGAGTGGTCGTCGAGGACCCGGCGGAGGATCGCGAGCCGGCGGTGCTGGTGCAGCGGTTCCGAGTCCTGGGTGATGACCGCTGTCCATCAGCAGGTCACGCAGGTGAGTGACGGTTTCGCCGGCGGCGCGACGGGCCGGGAGGGTTCTGGGTCTCGGTCGGTTTGCTAGAGCCAGTCGCGTCGCTTGAAGACGAAGTACAGGCTTACGCAGACAACGCCCATCAGGGCGATGGCCAGGGGATATCCGAAACTCCAGTGCAGCTCCGGCATGTTCTGGAAGTTCATGCCGTAGACCGTTCCCACGAGTGTGGGTGCAAACAGAATGGCCGCCCACGAAGAGATCTTCTTGATCTCCTCGTTCTGCTCGAAGCCCGCTTCCGCCAGCGCCCGCATCTCCGCGTTCTGCTGCTGCGTCACCAGCGTCGTATTGACCGCCAGAATGTCCGCCAACGCCTGGCGGAAACCGTCCACGCGCTCGCTGGTGTGGGTGACATGGTCGGCCACGTCGCGCAGGTAGCGCTGGAGTTCCTCGTCCGTGCCGTATTTGGCGAAGCCCGCCATCAGGCCGTGCAGCATGCCCACCAGGGGGCGGGTGGCACGCTGGAACTCGACCATTTCGCGGGAGAGTTCGTAGATACGACGGGAGACGGCCGGGTCGCCGCTGAAGACCTCGGTCTCGATCTCGTCAATGTCGTTCTGCACCCCGGCGACCACCGGGGCGTAGCCGTCGACCACCGCGTCGAGGATGGCGTACAGCACCGCCTCGGGCCCCAGTGTCAGCAGTTCGGGGTCGTCCTCCATGCGGCGGCGGACCGCGGAGAGGTCGGGTGCGGCGCCATGGCGGACCGTGATGACGAAGTCGCGGCCGACGAAGACATGGAGTTCGCCGAAGTCGACCTCTTCCTGCGCGTCGAGGTAGCGTGCCGCGCGCAGTACGACGAAGAGCGTCTCGCCGTAACGTTCCAGCTTGGGGCGCTGGTGGGCCTCCATCGCGTCCTCGACCGCCAGCTCGTGGAGGTCGAACTCCTCGGCCAGCGTCAGCAGCTCGGACTCGGTCGGCCGGTGCAGCCCGATCCAGGCCATCCCGCGCGGCTCATCGCGCAGCCGGCGGAAGGTCTCGGCGAGTGAGTCGGGGCTGGCGACACGCCGGCCATCGCGGTAGAGCGCGGCCTGGACGATGCTGCCCTGGTCCTTCCGGACCGGGGCCGGTGCCCCCGGCGCATGATCGGCTGAGCCGCCCGCACCGCCCGAACCGCCTGTCGGCGTGAACCGGCGGCGCCAGGCGTGCTTCCTCGGGGTCGTATCGGGGCGGGCCCTTCGCTCGGACATCCTGGTCACCTCCCGTGATCGCGCGTACCCGGTCGGAGCAGGATATACACGAGCGTCGGATTGCGGACTTTCGCTGTCCGCAATCACCATCGTGGCGTGCCGTGCGCCGGGCCGGGACTCCGCTACGGCCCCGGTGCGCCCGAGGCCGACCGGCATTCGGAAAACCGCTCGCTCCCCGAGGTTCGCGGCCCGAGACTGGTGAGGCCCTGCACATCGGGAAAAGAGCGGGTCTGAGCTGACGTACATCCGGGACACCCTGCCCCGCCGCTTCGCTGACGACCCGTTGGGCGCCGCCGATCGGGCCACGCTCATCGGCGTACTCAACCGCCGCTGACGAGTTCGCTCGGGTGGTTACGATCACGCGGCGGTGTAGGCGAAGCGAGGGGCACGGGTCAGGATATGAGTTTCTTCGGCGAGGGTGAAACCCTCGAACGGTGGCTTTCACGCTCCCGCGCTCTGACGGTCACTTCGGCGCTGTGTTACGTCCCCGCGATGGGCGTTCTCGCCGTCAAAGAGGGCAGGTACTGGGTATTTCTGCTGGGACTCGTCCTACTGTCAATTGCTGCCTACCTGGGAGTACGGGGCTACCGGGAGATCCGTCCGGGGATGGCGTTCATTGGGTTCCTGCTGTGCAGCTTCGCTATGCCGCTGGCTGTGCTGGCAGTGGTTTCACCGGCCTGAGCCGTGCCGTGAACCGCTGCTCCGTACGGGGGAAGGTTCACGCCACCACCCGCACTCGAGTGCGTACGCGAGATGCTCGTACCAGACCAGCGATTGAGTGATTGCAGGCAGGAGAGAGCGCCATGCGGATTCCCATGACCGTCGCCGACTTCCTCGACCGGGCCGAGCTCGGGTTCTCCGGCAGCCCCGGTGTGATCGACGAGCCCGACCAACCGGCACCACCGGTGGCCGACGCGACCTATGGGCAGCTCGGCGTGCGGGTGCGGGCCTGGCAGGCGGGGATGGACGCGATCGGGGTGGGTGAAGGCGAGCGGGTGGCGGTGGTCAGTCACAACTCCGCGCGGTTGCTCGAACTGCTTTTCGCGGTCCCGATGAGCGGGCGGATCTGTGTGCCGGTCAACTTCCGTCTCAAGCCGGACGAGGTCGAGTACATCGTGCGGCAGAGCGGCGCTTCCGTCCTCCTCGTGGATCCGGAGCTGGACGAGGCGCTGTCCGGGGTCAAGGCACAGCACCGCTTCGTGCTCGGCGAGCAGACCGAGACGGAGCTCATGCGGTTCGGGGTGGAGCCGCGCCCCTGGACGCGGCCGGACGAGGATGCCACCGCGACCGTCAACTACACCTCCGGCACCACCGCCCGCCCCAAGGGCGTCCAGCTCACCCACCGCAACATCTGGGTGAACGGGCTGACCTTCGGGCTGCACACCCGCGCCTGGGAACGCGACGTCTATCTGCACACCCTGCCGATGTTCCACTGCAACGGCTGGGGCATGCCGTTCGTGATGGCCGGTCTCGGCGCCAAGCAGGTCGTGCTGCGCAAGGTCGACGGCGGTGAGATCCTGCGGCGCGTCGAAGCCCACGGCGTCACCCTCATGTGCGGCGCGCCCGCGGTGTGGAACGCGGTTCTGGACGCGGCGGCCACGTGGGAGGGGGAGATTCCCGGCCGTGACCGGGTACGCATCATCTGCGCGGGTGCCCCGCCGCCGAGCCGGACCATCCAGCGGGTGGGAGACGAACTGGGCTGGGAGTTCACCCAGATCTACGGCCTGACGGAGACCTCACCGCTGCTCACCTTCAACCGGAGCCGTCCAGCCGACGCCGATCTGCCTGCCGAGGAGCGCGCGCACAAGCTGTCCCGTGCGGGGCTTCCGGCGCTCGGTGTGAAACTACGGGTGTCCGACTCCGGCGAGGTCCTCGCCAGGTCGAACGTGGTGCTCGACGGGTACTGGGACAAGTCCGACGAGACCGAGGCGGCGCTCCAGAACGGCTGGTTCCACACCGGCGACGGCGGCACCATCGACCCGGACGACGGCCATCTGACGATCTCCGACCGGAAGAAGGACGTCATCATCACCGGCGGCGAGAACGTGTCATCGATCGAGGTCGAGGACACCATCTTCAGCCACCCGGCCGTCGCCGAGGTCGCCGTCATCGGTGTGCCCGACGAGAAATGGGGCGAGACCATCAAAGCGCTCGTCGTCCTCGCCGAGGGAGCCACCGCTCAGGAGGCGGACATCATCGCCTACTGCAAGCAGCACATGGCGGGCTACAAGGCACCCACATCGGTCGAGTTCCGCGACGCCATCCCGCGCACCGCCACCGGCAAGATCCAGAAGTTCAAGCTGCGCGAGCCGTACTGGGAAGGCAACGAACGCCAGGTCAACTGAGCGCACCCGCAGTCGAGTTGTGGGCGGAGCACCCTGCCCCGGGAGACGGGTCGCATACCGGCGGTGCGTACAGTGATCCACATGCCCGAACTGCAGCTGCTCCGCCCGGACCATGCCCCCGCGCTCCTCGACTTCGAGCGCGAGAACCGGGCCTACTTCGCCGCTTCCGTCCCGGACCGGGGCGACGACTACTTCCTCGACTTCGAAGAGCGGCATCGCGCCCTGCTCGCCGAACAGCAGGCGGGCGCCTGCTACTTCCATGTACTGGTGGACCCCGAAGGCGACATCCTGGGGCGGCTCAACCTCGTGGACGTGGCGGACGGCGCGGCCGGACTCGGCTACCGGATCGCCAAGCGCGCCGCAGGCCGAGGCCTCGCCACCCGCGCCGTCCAGGAGCTTTGCCAGCGCGCCGCGGGCGAGTACGGGCTGAGCGTGCTGAGGGCCGAGACCACCCTCGACAACCCGGCGTCTCAGGCCGTGCTCACCCGCACCGGATTCACCGTCGTCGGCGAGACCGAGCTCGACGGCCGCCCGGGGCTCTCGTACCTCCGTGATCTCGGCACCGGCTCCCGCACCAGCACCCGCGCAGCCACCGGCAGGCACTGAGCGGCCAGGCGGCTGACCGCTCCCGGTACCGGCAGTGCGCCGCGTGAGCCCATCGACGGCGCCCGTTGTGCCGACCAAGCGAAACGCGAACGCTTCTGCCGGGGATGCCCCGGTACGCGGACTTAGCATGGCGCACCATGGAGCCGCCAGCCCAGCCCTCGCCCGGGCCGACCCGCCCGCCAGCCCCGCCGCCCCCGCCACAGCTCGCGGTGACGCTGCTTGTGGCTGCGGCCGGGGCGCTGGAGACCATCTCCTTCCTCGGCCTGGACCGTGTCTTCGCCGGAGTGATGACCAGCAATCTCGCGCTGCTGGGCATGGCCATCGGCCAGCAGCGGGCCGTGAGCGCGACCGCGGCGGCCCTGGCCCTGGCCGGGTTCGCCGGCGGTGCCGCGGGTGCCGCGTGGTTCACCCGGCACAGTGAGATCTGCGAGGAGCACTGGCATCCACGGGTGGTGTCCTGCCTGGTCGCGACAACGTCCGTCCTTGTCGCCATCGCGGCAGTCTGGGCCGCCTTCGACGGCGCACCGCACGGGATCACCAGAAGCCTGCTCCAGTTCGCGGCGGCGGTCGCCATGGGCATCGAGTCCACCGCCATGGTGGCCGCGGGCCACGCCGCTGCGCCCACCACCTACATGACCGGCACCCTGGCCACCTACATCGTCACAAGTGTCGGATCGCACCGCCGGGACTTCTGGATTCCGGCGCGGTTCGGCGCGCTGATCGTGGGCGCGGCGATCTCGGCGGTGCTGCTGAAGAGCGCACCTGAGTGGGCGGCGGTTCCACCGGTCGTGCTGATGCTCTGCGCTCTGACGGCTGTCCGCAGTCGCCGGTCACGGCTATGACGACGAGGATGACGATGGCGTGACCGGCCCGTTCAGCCGGCCGATGGCGCCTCGTCGTCAGGGAACCGGGTAGGTCCTCGTCGCTCACCTCCTGGGGTCAGGCGTGCGCCGCGTGGCGCGCGTCGTGGGAGTCGGGCAGCCGGAGCTCCGTCAGGTCCAGCCACCGCTGTCCGGTGTCGCCCGGCAGTTGCTCCGCCGCCGCACGAGCCAGTAGTTCGCCCTTGCCGTCGGCACGGGAGCTGCCGAGCAGGAATAGGAACGAGCGGGCCATTCGGTGCTCCAGGATCGGTCGGGGGAGTGACATCGTCGCCCTGGGGTAGGCGATTGAGTTCGGAGCCTCCAACCGCACCCCGCCGACTGGTATTCCGGCAGCATGGGAGAGAGGGCTCCGGGCAGTGAACGAGCACAGCGGGAAGGAACTGGAATGGCGGGGACGGACACCGAGGCGGCCGCGGCGCTGTCGTACACACACGGCACGGGCACCGCTCCGTTGCTCGGTGACACGATCGGGCGCAACCTCGATCGAACGATCGCGCGGTTCCCCGAAAGGGAGGTGCTGGTCGATGTACCGTCCGGGCGGCGCTGGACCTACGCGGAGTTCGGCGCGGACGTGGACGAGCTCGCGCGGGCGCTGCTCGCGCGCGGGGTCGGCCAGGGCGACAGGGTGGGAATCTGGGCGGTGAACTGCCCGGAGTGGGTCCTGGTGCAGTATGCCACCGCCCGCATCGGCGCGATCATGGTGAACATCAACCCCGCCTACCGCGCCCATGAGCTCGAGTACGTACTCAACCAGGCCGGGATCGGCATCCTTGTCGCGTCCCTCGCCCACAAGACGAGCGACTACCGGGCGCTGGTGGAACAGGTCCGGGCCGAGTGCCCGGCGCTGCGGTCCACGCACTACATCGGCGACGAGAGCTGGGCGGAGCTGCTCGCATCCGCCGATGAGACCTCCCGGGACGAACTCAGAGCCAGAGAAGCACAGTTGTCCTGCGACGATCCCATCAACATCCAGTACACCTCAGGCACCACCGGATTCCCCAAGGGTGCCACCCTCTCCCACCACAACATCCTCAACAACGGCTACTTCGTGGGCGAGATGATCGGCTACACCGAACAGGACCGGGTCTGTCTTCCGGTGCCGTTCTACCACTGCTTCGGCATGGTGATGGGAAACATCGGCGCCACCTCGCACGGCGCCTGCATCGTCATCCCCGCACCTTCCTTCGAGCCCGCCGCCACACTCCGAGCCGTCCAGGAAGAGCGCTGCACCTCGCTCTACGGCGTACCGACGATGTTCATCGCGGAACTGAATCTGCCCGACTTCGCGACCTACGACCTCGGATCGCTGCGCACCGGGATCATGGCGGGCTCGCCCTGTCCGGTGGAGGTGATGAAACGCGTGGTCGCCGAGATGAACATGGCTGAGGTGTCGATCTGCTACGGCATGACGGAGACCTCACCCGTTTCCACCCAGACCCGGCGCGACGACGACCTGGAACGCCGCACCGGCACGGTGGGGCGGGCGCTGCCGCATATCGAGGTCAAGGTGGTCGACCCGGCCAGCGGGGTCACACTGCCGCGCGGCGAGGCCGGGGAACTGTGCACCCGGGGCTACAGCGTGATGCTCGGGTACTGGGACGAGCCGGACAGGACCGCCGAGGCGATCGACGCGGGGCGCTGGATGCACACAGGGGACCAGGCGGTCATCCGCGAAGACGGGTACGTCCAGATCGTCGGCCGTATCAAGGACATGATCATTCGCGGTGGCGAGAACGTGTACCCGCGCGAGATCGAGGAGTTCCTCTACGCCCATCCGAAGATCTCCGACGTGCAGGTCGTCGGTGTGGCGGACGAGAGGTACGGCGAGGAGATCCTCGCCGTCGTCATCGCCCGGGACCCGGCGGATCCGCCGACCGTGGACGAGATCACCGGCTTCTGCCGCGAGCAGCTCGCCCACTACAAGATCCCCCGGCGGCTGGAGGTCGTGGACGCCTTCCCGATGACGGTCAGTGGCAAGGTGCGGAAGGTGGAGCTGCGGGAGCGCTTCGGCTGAGCGCTTCCGGCGCGTATGGCGGGCGCAGCGCCGCTCAGGAGTGGGTGGCGCCTGGTGTTGCGTAGGTGAGGAATCCGGTCCAGGCGGTGGGGGAGAGGGCGAGCCGTGGACCGTCCTCGGCGCGCTTGGAGTCGCGGACGTGGATGGTGGTGGGGCAGGTAGCCCGTGCTCCTGACCCTCGCAGTAGGCGAGCCACTCGTTGTTCTGTGTTTCCAACAGGCGCATCGGCCCTGCCATACCGGCATGGTTCTCCCGTACGAGCGGGTGCCGGTGGGGAAGATGGTGCGGGCCGAACTCGACCTGCCGCACTGATCGTTCAGTCGCGGGCGCTCAGGAGGGGCCCGGCGACAGCAGCGCGTCCGCCGGGTCGTTCACCGGCTGCGGTGTGCCGGTGAGGTCCATGACGAACAGCGGGATGCCGAGGTCGTCCGCGCGGGCGCGGGCTTCGGTCGCGTAGCCCGCGAGGGAGAAGGAGATTCCCACCGCCTCCTCGTTCAGCCCGTTCAGCCAGAGGCATTCCACCGCGCTCGGAGTGGCCGGGCGGGTGGTGGGATCGACGTGAACGACCAGGCCGGGGCCGCGCAGGGCGAGACCGGTCGCGTACCAGTCCTTCTGCTGGACGATCTCCTGGAAGCCCAGCCAGCGCAGGTAGAGCGCCGCTGTGGCCACCGCGTCGTCCGCTGTGCGGATCGTGACCGGGCGGAAGGTGGGGCGGGGCGCGGGGGCGGTGTGTGGCACCGGGATGTGTGTGGGCAGCCCTGCCCGGCTGCCGCGCGCCTCGGCCGCCGCCGCCGGCGACCGGACCGGCGGGGGCGCCGGAGGTTCCGGGGGCGCCGGAGGTTTCGAGGGGAGGGGCGGCGCGGCGGAGGGAGGTGCGGGCGGCGCGGCGGGTCTGGGGCGCGAGGTCACCGGGCGTACGGGTATCCGCAGCACCGTCCCGCACGGGCAGCCGAGCTCCGGCTGCGGCCACTGGTCCTGGCGTCCGCAGGCCTGGCAGCGGGCGGTGACCCAGTCCTCGGTCCAGGTGCGGTGGGTGATCGGTTGGGCGGGGGCGCCGCGCAGCAGCGGAGGCGCCACCGGGGCGCCGCACGCGCACGGGTACACGGGCGCGGCGAACGTGTGCGTACGGCGGCAGACCGGGCAGCGAACCGGTACCTGATCTCCCATTCTCCCCGTCCCCCCTCGGGTGGCGCAGTCGTGCCTCGTGCGTGCCCTGCGCACGCCTCGGACGCGCCTCAGGCGTACCTCTGTCGTCTTCGTGACGTCGGTCACGCGTCCTGGGTTCCATCGTCCACCACGCGTCAGTCCTGGGGGAGGGACTTCGGCCATCCGGCGGCTCACCAAGGCCCCGTGCTTGGCCGCATTCCCTTGACGGCCCCGGGTGTGCCGCATACTTTGATTCCGGATAGCAGAAGCTGATTTCCGCATTGTGGAAAAATGCGCGGATTCAATCCGCCAGGCCGAAGCAGGAGCCCCTCATGCCTCGTATGACAGCCGCCCGAGCGGCAGTTGAGATCCTCAAGCGCGAAGGCGTCACGCATGCGTTCGGCGTGCCGGGCGCGGCGATCAACCCCTTCTACAAGGCCCTCCAGGAGGGCGGCGGCATCGATCACACCCTCGCCCGCCATGTGGAAGGCGCCTCGCACATGGCCGAGGGGTACACCCGGACCGCCCCGGGGAACATCGGTGTCTGCGTCGGTACGTCCGGTCCGGCCGGAACCGACATGATCACCGGGCTGTACTCGGCGATCGGTGACTCGATTCCGATCCTGTGCATCACCGGGCAGGCCCCGACGCATGTGATCCACAAGGAGGACTTCCAGGCCGTCGACATCGCCGCCATCGCCGGTCCGGTCACCAAGGCCGCCACGACCGTGCTCGAAGCGGCGCAGGTCCCGGGTGTCTTCCAGCAGGCTTTTCATCTGATGCGCTCCGGCCGACCCGGTCCCGTGCTGATCGATCTGCCCATCGACGTCCAGATGGCCGAGATCGAGTTCGATCCGGAGACGTACGAGCCGCTGCCGGTCTACAAGCCTGCCGCGAGCCGTGCCCAGATCGTGAAGGCGATCTCGTACCTGCTGGAGTCCGAACGGCCCGTGATCGTCGCGGGCGGTGGTGTCATCGGCGCCGACGCCGCCGATCTGCTGGTGGAGTTCGCGGAGATCACCGGCACGCCGGGGATCCCGACCCTGATGGGCTGGGGCGCCATTCCCGACGACCATGAGCTGAACGCCGGGATGGCCGGTCTCCAGACCGCGCACCGCTACGGAAACGCCAACTTCCTGGAGTCCGACTTCGTCCTCGGTATCGGCAACCGCTGGGCCAACCGGCACACCGGCTACAAGCTGGACGTCTACACCCGGGGCCGCACCTTCGTGCACGTGGACATCGAGCCCACCCAGATCGGCAAGATATTCGCCCCCGACTACGGCATCACATCGGACGCCAAGGCGGCCCTGAAGCTGTTCGTCGAAGTCGCCAGGGAGCTGAGGGAGGCGGGCGGCCTGCCCGACCGCACCGCATGGGTCGGCGCCACCCAGGAGCGCAAGGCGACCTTGCAGCGGCGTACGCATTTCGACAACGTGCCGATGAAGCCGCAGCGGGTGTACGAGGAGATGAACAAGGCCTTCGGGCCCGAGACCCGTTACGTCACCACCATCGGGCTCTCCCAGATCGCGGGCGCTCAGATGCTGCACGTGTACCGGCCGCGCCACTGGATCAACTGCGGGCAGGCGGGGCCGCTCGGCTGGACCATCCCGGCCGCGCTGGGTGTCGCCAAGGCCGACCCTGAGGCTCAGGTCGTGGCGCTGTCGGGGGACTACGACTTCCAGTTCATGATCGAGGAGCTGGCGGTCGGGGCGCAGCACCGCATCCCGTACGTCCATGTCCTCGTGAACAACTCGTATCTGGGGCTGATCAGGCAGGCTCAGCTCGGCCTGGACATCGACTTCCAGGTCAACCTGGAGTTCGAGAACATCAACGCGCCGGAGCTCGGCGCCTATGGCGTCGACCATGTGAGGGTGGTCGAGGGGCTGGGCTGCAAGGCCATCCGGGTCAGGGAGCCGGACGAGCTGCTGCCCGCCCTGGAGGAAGCGCGGAAGCTGGCGGCCGAGTACCGGGTGCCGGTCGTGGTGGAGGCGATCCTGGAGCGGGTCACCAACATCGCGATGAGCCACACGGCGGACATCAGTGATGTGTCCGAGTTCGAGGAACTGGCCACGGAGGACTGGCACGCGCCCACCGCGATCAGGCCCCTGAGAGTGTGAGGTGCGGTCGGCAGCCCGGGGCCCTGCGGTGGGTGTGGCCGACATGTGCCCGGGGGAGTACCTGCCGTACGGCAGGCATCCCAACGGCGGGATTCCAGGCGTTGTTTCCGACTTGGCGGTGCCATCCGGTTCTGGCTAGGCTTGAATGCGTGTTACGAGCCCGCTGCCGGGCTGAAGGAATGCGGGTCGGTGGCTGGTTCGATCAGCTGAGTGGCGATCGGCCGGGTTGTGAAGCCCAGTCTCGCGAAACCGTGCCGCTCGCTTCCGGGGCCTACGCCGCGCGCCCAGCGGCAAACGGCGATCGCACCGTCCCCCGCTGCCGTCCATGGCCGGATGGGGCCTCACGTCGCGACCCGTTCGGCGAAGTGGCGGCAGTCCGGTCGGTGCAGTGGTGCGGTCACGGGCGTGAGCGCCGCCCATGGGATGGGCCGGGAGCGTCTGTCGCGGCACCTGCCGCAGCCCTGTCGGGAGAAAGACGGTCCCCATGGACCTCACCACCATCACGGAAGTCATCCGGCGACCGCAGGACCGGCCCGGGACCGACTGGCGCGAAGGCGATGCCTGGCTCGCCGGCGGTACCTGGCTGTTCTCCGTGGAGCAACCCGACCTGCGCAGGCTGATCGACTTGACCGCGCTGGGCTGGGATTCCCTCGTGCCCAGCGGCAAAGGGCTCGAAATAGGTGCGACATGCACCATCCGGGAGCTCCATGCCTTCACCCCGCCCGCCGGCTGGACCGCGGGCGGCCTACTCGCCACAAGCTGCGAGGCGTTCCTGTCCTCGTTCAAGGTGTGGAACTCCGCCACCGTCGGCGGCAACATCTGCATGTCGCTGCCCGCCGGGCCGATGATCACGCTCACGGTCGCGCTGGAGGCGCGGTACGAACTGTGGGCTCCCGACGGGTCCGCGCGCACCGTCGACGCCGTCGACTTCGTGACCGGCGACCACCGGAACATACTCGGTCCCGGAGAGATCCTGCGGCGGGTGCGGATCCCCGCGCGCGCCCTCAGGAAGCGCGCCGCGCACCGTCGTTTCACCCTGACCCGGCTCGGCCGTTCGACCGCGTTCCTCGTCGGTACCCAGACGCCGGGAACCAGCGACCTGACGCTCACGGTCACAGCCGGTACCACGCGGCCTGTGCGGGTCGCCTTCGAAACCATGCCCGACGCCGAGACACTCCAGCAGAGCATGGACGTCATTCCCGCCGACGTCTGGTTCGCCGACCCGAACGGCACTCCCGGCCACCGTCGCCACCTGACCAAGTACTTCGCCGAGGAGATCCGCCACGAACTCATGGGCGGGGGCCTGCCATGACGTACACCGTGAACGGCGCCGGTTTCGAAGAGGAACCCCGCCCGGGCCAGTGCCTGCGCACATTCCTGCGCTCGCTCGGGTACCACGGGGTCAAGAAAGGGTGCGACGCGGGGGACTGCGGGGCGTGCACCGTGTGGCTGGACGGCGACCCGGTGCACAGCTGCATCACCCCCGCCTTCCGCGCGGAAGGCCGTGAGGTGACCACGATCGAGGGCATCGGATCACCCGGCGACCTGCATCCGATGCAGCGGCGGTTCCGCGACGCCCCCGGATTCCAGTGCGGCTTCTGCACCGCCGGGATGATCATGACGGCGGCCACCTTCACCGAGGAGCAGAAGAAGGACCTGCCGCGCGCGTTGAAGGGCAACCTCTGCCGGTGCACCGGCTACCGGGGGATCGAGGACGCCGTGCGGGGCATCGCGGGTGTGGAGCAGGCAAGGCCGGGAAAGGCCGTGGGGACGAGCGTCGGAGCGCCCGCGGCCGACGATGTGGTCACCGGCCGGGCCGAGTTCACGATGGACACCAGTATGGAGGGGATGCTGCACCTCAAGGTGCTGCACTCGCCGCACGCACACGCCCGGATCGTGTCCGTGGACAAGACCGCCGCGCTCGCCGTTCCCGGCGTCCGGCGCGTCTACACGTGGGAAGACGTGCCACGCAGGCGCTTCACCACGGCGATCCACACCGACCATCTGGTCGACCCTGACGACACCTACATCCTCGACGACACGGTCCGTTTCGTCGGACAACGGGTCGTCGCGGTCCTCGCTGAGACGGTCGCCGCGGCGGAAGAGGGCTGCCGAAGGGTCGTCGTCCAGTACGAGGTGCTGCCCGCCGTGTTCGACCCCGAACAGGCGATGGCCGGAGGCGCGCCGCAACTGCACGGCGCGCACGATCCGTTCGTCCGCGACCCCGTCCGCAACATCCTCCTGGAGATCCACGCGCACATCGGCGACGTCGGCGCCGGTTTCGCCGATGCCGACGTGATCCACGAAGGCACCTACTTCTCGCCCCGGGTGCAACACGCGCACCTCGAAACCCACGGCTCCATCGCCTGGATGGAGAACGG
This sequence comes from Streptomyces sp. NPDC127084, assembly GCF_042724175.1. Lineage (NCBI taxonomy): Bacteria > Bacillati > Actinomycetota > Actinomycetes > Kitasatosporales > Streptomycetaceae > Streptomyces > Streptomyces sp. NPDC127084. The sequence goes on along the minus strand of NZ_JBHXFA010000048.1, from coordinate 21,495 downwards.
TCGGCTCAACGTCCGCACCAGCTCGCAGTCCCCGTCCATCGCGAAAGTCAAGCTCTCGCATCTGTTCGGGCTGCGCCCTGATCAACTCCGCGTGTTCTGCAAGCGCGTCGGCGGCGGTTTCGGCGGAAAGCAGGAGGTGATCTCGGAGGACCTGGCCGCGCTCGCGACCCTGGACACCGGCCGCCCCGTCTGCTTCGAGTACACACGCGAGGAGGAGTTCACCACGGCATCGCCGCGGCACCCGATGAAACTCACGGTCAGGCTCGGCGCGAAGGCGGACGGAACGCTCACGGCGTTCGAGGTCCGCAACGTGTCCAACACGGGGGCGTACGGAAACCACGGTGGCGAGACGCTGTACGCGGGCGGCGCGGCTGTCATGATCTACCGCTGTCCCAACAAGAAGTACGACGCGTACTCCGTCTACACGAACACGGTCCCGAGTGGAGCGCTGCGCGGGTACGGGATGACACAACCGGCCTTCGCCGTGGAATCGGCCATGGACGAACTGGCACGGGCGCTGCACATCGACCCGCTCGCACTGAGACGGCGCAACATCGTGCGTCCGGGCGATCCGCTCGTCGCCATGCACGAGGGCCCGGACGACGTGACGTTCACCGAGGACGGCCTAGCCAAGTGCATCGACCTGGTGGGTGCCGCCCTGGCCCAATCTGCCGGCGAGCCTCACCCCGGCCCCGAATGGCTCGTCGGGACGGGTGTGGCGAGTTCGCTGCATGAGACCGCACCGCCGACCGAGCACATCTCGGAGGCCTGGGTCACACTCGGCGACGACCTCGTCTATGAAGTGGCGGTCGGCACGGTCGAGTTCGGCGAGGGGACGTCGACCGCCCATGTGCAGATCGCGGCAAGTCAACTGGGCACGACGCCGGACCGGATCCGTCTGGTGCAGTCCGACACCGACCGCACGGGCTTCGACACGGGCGCGTTCGCCAGCGCGGGCCTCTTCGTATCGGGGAACGCCGTGTTCCGAGCCTCCGGTGCCGTGCGCGACCGCATCCTCGAATTCGCCGCCGCCCACACGGGTGTCCATGTCGTGATGTGCTCGATGGACGACGAGAGCGTCGTCTGCGGGGAACAACGCGTACCCCTCGCGGTCCTACTCGCCGCCGCCCGAGCCCGCGGAATCAGGTTCACCGCCGCGCGCAAGGCGTACGGCTCGCCCCGGAGCGTCACATCGAACACCCAGGGGTTCCGGATCGCCGTCCACCGGGTGACCGGGGAGATCCGTGTCCTCCGCAGCGTCCAGGCGACCGACGCGGGCGTGGTCATCAACCCGGCGCAGGTCCGCGGGCAGGTGGAAGGCGGTGTCGCCCAGGGAATCGGCTTCGCGTTGACGGAGAACCACCACCTCGACGAGCACGGCGCCGTGGTCAATCCGAACTTCCGCAACTACCGCATCCCGACCTACGCCGACATACCCCGTACCGAAGTGCTCCTGGTGGACTCGACCGACTCCGTCGGGCCCGTGCGGGCGAAGGGGATGGCGGAATGCTGCATCAATCCGGTGGCTCCCGCTCTGGCGAACGCGCTGCACGACGCCACGGGCATCCGCTACCGGGAGCTGCCGCTCACCCCGGAACGCATCTACGGCCGGCTCAACAAGAGCCGGCAAGCCCGGACAGGCCTGAGCAAATGAGCACCGAACGGCTTGAGGACGCCGCAGTCACGGCGATCATCGGCCAGAGGGTTCGGCCCGGCCGGGACCGGGAGTTCGAGAAGTGGCAGGAGGAGGTCAATGCCGCCGCCGCCCGGTATCCGGGATTCCTCGGCACCGAGACTTCGCCTCCCACCGCGCTCCAGCCCGACTGGGTGGTCGTGTACCGGTTCGACTCGATCGCCCATCTGCAGGAGTGGATCAACAGCGCCACCAGGCAGACCCTCCTCGACTCGGGGGGCGCCTTCTTCGACGGCCCGGCGACACAGCAGGTGGTGGGCGGCGGCGCCCAGACCTCGGACGCGCTGGTGACCGTGGTGATCACCCACCATGTCCACCCGGACCACGTGGACGAGTTCCTCGACTGGCAGAGCCGCATGAACCAGGCGAAGAGCCGCTTCGAGGGATTCCGCGGAACCGAGATCTTCCGACCGATCGAGGGGCTGCAGGACGAGTGGACCACGCTGTACCGGTTCGACAGCGCCGAGCACCTCGACACCTGGCTGACCTCGGCCAAGCGGCAGGAGATCCTGGCCGAAGGCGAGAAGTTCGAGGACTACAGGCTGCGCACCATCGACAACTCCTTCGGCAGCTGGTTCGCCTTCAACGAAGACGGCACCGAAGCGCCCCCGCCTTCCGAGACGAAGACCGCCATCGCCGTCTGGGTCGGTCTGTATCCGACCGTGGTGCTGTTGACGTTGGTCCTCTCCCCACTGCATATGCCGTTGTGGATCGGGCTGCTCATCGGCAACCTGCTGTCGAGCTTCATCATGAGCTTCCTCACGATGCCCCACTACGTGAACCCGATGCTCCGGCGGTGGCTGCGGCCCGCTCCTGACGAGCCGAAGGGGAAGACCAACCTCATCGGGCTCGGCATCGTGTCCGCGCTGACCGTGTTCTGGTGCGGCGTCTTCTACCTGGTCACGAAGCAGTTCTGGACGCTTCCCTGATCTCACTGGCCTGATTGACCCCTATGGCCGCCAGCCGGAACCCCGCTTGCCCCGCACCGGCGGTTCCGGGCGGGGCAAGGCTCGACGACAGCCTGCGGACGGATCCCGGCCTCTCGGCCTCGGTGAGTCCACCGTCCTACGCTGCGCGTCTCTCCTCGGGGAAGCGGGGGCGTCGGCTCAGCCCTGGCAGACCCCGCGGGCGTAGTCGTACGTGGCCGTCGCCTGCGCGTACTTCCACTGCGGAGCCAGCAGCTCCGCGTCGAGCTGGGCCGCCGCCGAGGGGCTCTCCACGATGTAGCCGAAGTCCTGGAGCCAGGCCGGGTACAGGTTCTTGGAGCCGATGTAGAAGGCCGAGCCGTCCACGGAGACCAGCTTGTGGTGCTGGGCGTACGGCTTGCCGTCGGCCCAGGTGGCGCTGTCCGCGTTGCGCGCCGAGGCGAGCTGGAGATTGCCGCACATGGCCGCGTTGGCGCTAGCGCCGTCACCGGTGATCCGGGTGAGGCGGCTGCGCAGCACATCGCTGATCTCGCTGAGCGACTTGATCTGCGAGTATCCCCCGCTGCCGACCGCGCCGCGGTTGGCCGGGTCGCTGACGACGATACGGACCTTCACCCCGGAGGCCAGCTTCGCGGCCAGCGCGTCGTACAGCCGGATGTCGTAGCGCGGCAGCGGCGGGCAGGTGGCGTTCATGTCCTGCTGGGCGATCTCGACATGGCTGGTCGCGCTGCTGACCAGCGCGCGCAGGGCGCTCTCCTCCGGGTTGACCGTGTCGTAGTCGCGGTCGGCGTTGGTGCGGTCGGGCAGGCCGACGCCGCACTCGGTGTCGGACGCGGTCGGCAGCTCCGGGCGGAACGCCGACGACGAGTCGCGGTCCCTGATGCCGACACCGAGGCCGCCGACGGCGATCACCGGGACGTCACCGGTCCCGTCCGGCTGCGTGGCGCCGGTCAGCGCGGACATGCAGCCGCCGCCACCCGAGGAGGCGAACCACACTTTGGTGAGGTTGCCCTTGTTGCCGCAGGTCCACGACCAAAGCTGGTCCAGGTAGCGGCCGGCCGAACCCGCCGCCGGGCCGGTGAGGGCGAGGTCCACGTCGGACACCGGGTGGGTGGTGTCGAGGTAGTCGCCCTTCCAGTTGTTGATGCCACCGGTGATCGCGGACCTGCTGTCCACCACCAGCAGCTTGGAGTGGTTCCAGGACAGACCGGTCTTGGAGGTCGTCATCGACGCCACGTTCAGCGTGATGTCGTCGGCGGCGTCGCCGAGCTTGGCGACGAGCTGGTCGCGGTACTTCGACGGCAGCACGTTCAGGTGGTAGAGCGGCGCGGCACCGACCAGGATCCGCACCTTGATCCGGTCGCCCGAACCGCGTTTCGCCGCCGCGCTCCTGAGCCCCGAGGCGATCGCCTCCTGGAAGTCCCCGTCTGGGAAGGGCGCCAGCGTGGATATGTCCACCGTGCGGGTGGCCTGTGCGATGTTCGCCGTCATCTTCGCCAGCAGCCGCTTGGTCCCGGGGCGTTCGGCGCAGGCGGCGTCACCCCAGCAGCCCGGGGTCTGGAGCAGCCAGCCGGAGGGGTCGCCGGCCGGGGCGTCCAGCCGATTGCCCGCGGTGCGCTCCCACACCTGGCCTTCGAGTCCCGGGGACACCTCGCGCAAGGTCCGTTCGATGGCGTCGAGGTGGGGGGTGGACGGTTCGGCGGCGAGCGCCGGGGTGGCGGTGGGGAGCGGCGATACGGTCGCGGCGAGTACCGCCGTGATGGCTGCGAGACGGGTCGAGCGGCGGAGCCGGGCAGAAGCCAAGGTCGCTTCCTTGTCGAGTAGTCAGGATGTCGCTCGCGGCCGCGACGTCCGGCGCGGAGCTTGATCAACTCGACAGAAGTTACCAGTCGGGAACTTTCAGTAACGAATCCGGGGTGCGTGCAAGCGCGCTCCCACGTGCTCGAAAGCACTTGAGAGCGCGCCGACTTGATGGGACCGCGGCGGGGCGTGGGCTTCGCGTCGCCGTCCTTCAGGTCAGGACGGGGACGTGGCGGCCCGTACCACCGCACTGGCTCGCACCCGCCGCGGTCCGGTCCTGGGGTTGTGTTCCTCGCGCTGTGGTTCTCGGGGTTGTGCTCGCTCAGTCCTCGCGCAGGGCGTGGACCGCCGCCTCGACGCGCTTGCCGTAGTCCGGGTCTGCCGCGTGGAAGTGCGCCAGGTTCTTCTCGACCACATCGTCACGGGAGACCTGGGACAGACCACCGGCGATGTTCGCCACCAGGCGCTGCTTCTCCTCCTCCGACATCAACCGGTAGAGCTCGCCCGCCTGGAAGAAGTCGTCGTCCTTGGTGTGCGCCGGGGCGGCGTGGGTGCCCGTCCATCCCGAGACGGCCAGCGGAGCCGACAGTGCGGCGTCCGTCTGGGTCGGTCCGGAGTGGGAGTTGGGCTCGTAGTTCCTGTCGTAGCGGGAGCCGTTGCGGGTGGCCATGAGCCCGTCCCGGCCGTAGTTGTCCGCGGCGCCTGCCGGGCAGCCCTGCGGGGAGTTCACCGGAAGCTGGGTGTGGTTGACCCCGAGGCGGTAGCGGTGCGCGTCCGCGTAGGCGAACAGACGTCCCTGGAGCATCTTGTCCGGCGAAGGGCCGATCCCGGGAACGAAGTTGTTCGGCGAAAAGGCCGCCTGCTCGACCTCGGCGAAGATGTTCTCGGGGTTGCGGTCGAGTACCAGCCGGCCCACCCGCCGCAGCGGGTAGTCGGCGTGCGGCCAGACCTTGGTGAGGTCGAACGGGTTGAAGCGGTAGTCCGCCGCCTCGGCCGCGGGCATGATCTGCACGTACAGGGTCCAGGACGGCTTCACGCCACGCTCGATGGCCTGGAGCAGATCCGTCTGGTGGCTGGCGGGGTCCTGGCCGGCGAGCTCGGTCGCCTGGTCGGAGCTCAGGCAGCGGATGCCCTGGTCGGTCTTGAAGTGGTACTTGACGAAGAAGGCCTCGCCCGCCGCGTTGGTCCACTGGTAGGTGTGCGAACCGTAGCCGTTCATATGGCGGTACGAGGCGGGTATGCCCCGGTCGCCCATCAGCCAGGTGATCTGGTGCGTGGCCTCGGGGGCGTGCGCCCAGAAATCCCATACGTTGTCCGGCTCCTGACGGCCCGTGAACGGGTCGCGCTTCTGGGAGTGGATGAAGTCGGGGAACTTGATGGGGTCCTTGATGAAGAACACCGGGGTGTTGTTGCCGACGAGGTCGTAGTTGCCCTCCGCCGTGTAGAACTTCAGCGCGAAGCCCCGCGGGTCGCGTACCGCGTCCGCGCCCCCGAGCGCGTCGGCGACCGTCGAGAAGCGGATGAACGTGTCGGTGCGCTTGCCCACCTCGGACAGGAAGTCCGCCCTGGTGTACGCGGTGACGTCGTCGGTCACCTCGAAGTGGCCGTAGGCGCCCGAGCCGCGGGCGTGTACGACCCGCTCCGGGATGCGCTCGCGGTTGAAGCGCGCCAGCTTTTCCAGCAGGTGCTGGTCTTGGAGGAGGAGCGGACCACCCGCACCCGCGGTGGCGGAGTTCTGGTTGTCGGCGACCGGAGCACCGGACTCCGTCGTCAGGACGCGCTTCGACATAGTGCGGGGAGTACCTTCCGTGCGGGGGATCGGGAGCTGGCCGGGAGGAGCCCGGGAGCTTCCGATGGCAGTGGGGCGTGGCAGGAGCCTAGATTTGCCCCGGCGGCAGCGTCAACATTTTGTTGAAATCGGGGTGGGTCCGGGCCGTGGTGGCACCTGGGCGCGACAGGACAGTTGTCGGTGCGACCACGGCCCGGAGGCTTGGGAGGACCTGGGCACCTGCCCGGAAAGGGCGGGCCCAGGGGCTCAGGCGGTCTGCTCGCCCGAGAGCCGCTCCACGGCCCGCAGCAGCGCGGAGTGGTCGAGCCCGCCGTCGCCCTGGGCGCGCAGGGACGCGACGAGCTGGGCCACCACCGCGCCGACCGGCAGCGCGGCGCCCACGGTGCGGGCGGCGTCGGTGACGATGCCCATGTCCTTGTGGTGCAGGTCGATGCGGAAGCCCGGCTTGAAGTCCCGGTTCAGGAAGTTGTCCTTCTTGCGGGTCAGCACGGTCGAGCCCGCGAGCCCGCCGTTCAGCACGTCCAGGGCCGCCCGCAGGTCCACGCCCGACTTCTCCAGGAAGACGACCGCCTCGGCGCAGGCCTGGATGTTGACCGCGACCATGAGCTGGTTCGCGGCCTTGACCGTCTGGCCCGAGCCATGCGGGCCGCACAGGACGATCGTCTTGCCCAGTGCCTCCAGAAGCGGCAGTGCCTCATCGAACGCCTCCTGCTCGCCGCCGGCCATGATGGACAGCACCGCCTCGATCGCGCCCGCCTCACCACCCGATACCGGGGCGTCCAGGACGCGGAGACCCTTGCCGGCGGCGGCCTTCGCGAGGTCGATGGAGGTCTGCGGGGTGATCGAGGACATGTCGATCAGCAGCGCGCCCTCGCGGGCGTTCGCGAGGATGCCGTCGGGGCCGTAGCAGACCGCCTCCACCTGAGGGGAGGCCGGGACCATGGTGACGATGACATCCGCGTCGGCGACCGCGTCCGCGATGGAGGACGCCGCCTTGCCGCCGGCCGCGGCGAGACGGTCGAGCTTGTCCTGTTCCAGAGTGAAGCCGGTGACCACGTATCCGGCCTTCAGCAGGTTCTCGGACATGGGCGAACCCATGATGCCGAGGCCGATCCAGGCCACCTTGGGCAGGGGCTTGCGGGGGGAGTCCGTGGGGGTGCTCATGGGGCCTTGCCTTCCTGAAAGCTGCTCTGCGAGGTGGGACAGGAGGATGCCGAAACGAGTGGGCGGTGCCTCAGCGGGCGGCTCGGGCATCGGCCGGGAGCCAGTCGAACGCTCCGGCGCTCGGGCGGTCGCCGGGCTTGTACTCAAGGCCGACCCAGCCGTCGTAACCGGCCGTCCGCAGCTCTTCGAGGTGCCGCGCCAGCGGGAGTGAGCCGGTGCCGGGCGCGCCGCGACCCGGATTGTCCGCGATCTGGACATGGCCGGTCTTGCCCGCGTACGCGGCGATGTCCTCGCTGACGTCCTCGCCGTTCATCGACAGGTGGTAGATGTCTAGCAGGAACTTCGCGTTGCCCAGGCCGGTCGCCGCGTTCACCTTGTCCACGACCTCGATCGCGGACCGGGCGCTCACCAGCGGATAGCGCGGGGACTCGGGCTTGTTGAGGGTCTCGATCAGCAGGATCGCGCCCACCCGGTCGGCCGCGCGGGCGGCCAGGGCCAGGTTTTCCAGCGCCAGTGCGTCCTGGACCGCGGGGTCGGCGCCCTCGATCCGGTTGCCGTAGAGCGCGTTGAGCGCCTTGCAGCCGACCGACTCGGCGAAGTCCGCCGCGACATCGATATTGGCGCGGAAGCGCTCGGACTCCTCGCCCGGTACGGACAGGGCGCCGCGGTCGGGGCCGGGGAGCTTGCCCGCGTAGAAGTTCAGTCCCACCAGCTGCGTGCCCGCGTCCGAGAGGGCCTCGCGCAGACCGTCCAGCTCACTCCGGTCGGGGGTGGGGGTCCCGGTCCAGGGCCACCACAGCTCGACCGCCGTGAAACCGGCTGCCGCTGCCGCTGCCGGGCGCTCCAACAGCGGGTACTCGGTGAAGAGGATCGACAGATTCACATCGAAGCGCTGGTCCGTGACCGCGCCTTCGGGGAAGCGGGCCATAAGGACACGCTCCTTCCGTATAGCGGAAGTTTATTTCTGCTTAATGGAAGACTGCCTCTCGTGGGTGAGGGCTGTCAAGGGCCGCTCGCCATGGGTGCGCCCGGAAGGTGGGCTTAACGTGTGGGCATGCGATTGCGAGTGGAGTTCACGACCGAGCCCTTCGACCTGGATGAGGCGCCGCCTCATGCCCTGGTGGCCCGTGAGGTCATCCAGACGGCCGACCTCGACGCCGTGGACGTCGGGCCGTTCGGCAACACGGCGGAAGGCGGCACGGACGAGGTCCTCATCGCGGTCGGCTCACTGCTCCGCCAGGCCCTGGGTGCTGGTGCGACCCGTGTGTCGCTCCAGGTCAGCGTGATCGCGGAGGAGGGGAGCGAGCTGTGACCGAGCCCATGGAGCGGCCTGAGTCCGTGGAGCGGCCCGAGTCCGTGGATCAGTCCGTGTGCGCGGACCATCCGCTGGCCGTCGCCGTGCAGCCGCTCGTGGACGCCATGGGCGGGCGGATACTCGCGCCGGACCAGGCGGAGCGTGACGACGTCGTGCTGGCATGGGACGGTGCGGAAGTGCTCGCCGTGCGCCTTCCGCAGCTCGCGGAGTCCCTGGATCACATCCTGGCCGCGATGGAGCGCACGCATGGGATGCCGTTGAAGGCGCTCGACCGCAAGGCGAAGCAGTCGGTCGTACGCACTCTCGAGGCGCGCGGCGCCTTCTCCGTGCGCCATGGTGTGGAGACGGTCGCGAGTGCGCTCGGTGTGAGCCGCTTTACCGTCTACAACTACCTGAACAGGGAGAACAGCGCCAAGGGTGAATAGGGCCGACAAAACGGTCCCTGTTTTTCAACAAAGTGTTGACGTGGCGTTGGTGGAAGGCGTTAGCTGTTCGCATCCCGTGAACCCGTCTTACGCACCGCACGGAGGCTCCCGTGTCCCCGACCCCCGTACCGGGCCTCGCCCGGTTCAACACCGCGGCGGACAGCGACGCTGTCGCTGAGCTGCATGAGGTGTGCGCCAGCACCGCCTGGGGGAGAAGCGTGCTGGCCCGGCGCCCCTACGCGGACGCGGAAGCCCTCTATGCCGCCAGCGACGCCGCCATGGCCGACCTGACGGCGGGCGATCTCGCCGAAGCGATGGCCGGGCACCCGCCGATCGGACGGCCGAAGCCCGGGGACCCGACCTCCGCGCGGGAGCAGCGGGGGATGGCAGGGGCCTCCGAAGAGCTCAGGGCCGAGATGCTGGAGCTCAACCTGGACTACCAGGAGAGGTTCGGCCATGTCTTCCTGATCTGCGCCACCGGCCGGACCGGGGAGCAGATGCGGGACGCCGTCCGGGAGCGGATCGGCCACTCGCCCGAGCAGGAGCGGGAGATCGTCCGCATCGAACTGGGCAAGATCAACCGCATTCGGCTCGCCCGCCTCGTATCGCACCCGGAGGAGGAGACCCGATGAGCACCGGTACCAGCGCCGGCACCGACGCCTCAGCGACCCCGCACACCTCGGTGTCCACGCACATCCTGGACACCAGCGTCGGCCGTCCCGCGCAGGGCGTCGCCGTCTCCCTGTCCGCCCGCGCCGGTTCCGGCGCCGCATGGGCGGCGCTCGGGCGGTCGGCCACCGACGCGGACGGACGTTGCAAGGACCTCCCGGCCCTGCCGGATGGCACCACCCATGTACGTCTCGACTTCGGCACCGAGGACTACCTCCTCGGGCAAGGACAGGCACAAGGACAAGCACCAGGTCCGGCCGGAGCCGCAGCCGACCCGCAAGCCGATGTGCAGCAGGACGCCCCCGCGAATCGGGACAGCGGTGCGTTCTTCCCGGAAGTGGCGATCACCTTCGCCGTCAAGCCGGGCGAGCACTACCACGTACCGCTGCTGCTCAATCCGTTCGGCTACTCCGTTTACCGAGGGAGCTAGCAGACAATGACAGACCGATCCCGGCCCGCCCGCCCCGTCCTCCTGGGCCAGAACCAGTACGGCAAGGCGGAGAACCGCGTTGTCAAGATCACCCGCGAGGGCGCCACCCACCACATCAAGGACCTGAACGTCTCCGTCGCCCTGTCCGGCGACATGGACGAGGTCCACTACTCCGGGTCCAACGCCAACGTGCTGCCGACGGACACCACCAAGAACACGGTGTACGCGTTCGCCAAGGAGTACGGCATCGAGTCCGCCGAGCAGTTCGGCATCCACCTCGCCCGCCACTTCGTGACCTCGCAGGACCCGATCCACCGGGCGCGTATCCGCATCGAGGAGTACGCCTGGGAGCGCATCGCGACCTCCGACGCCAACTCCAAGTTCATCGGCGCGGACGAGATCAAGCACTCCTTCGTCCGCAAGGGCCAGGAGACCCGGGTCACCCAGGTCACCTACGACGGCTCGCGGTGGGAGGTGATCTCCGGCCTCAAGGACCTGGTGGTCATGAACTCCACCAACTCGGAGTTCTGGGGCTATGTGAAGGACAAGTACACCACCCTCCAGGAGGCGTACGACCGCATCCTCGCGACCGAGGTCTCCGCCCGCTGGCGCTTCAACTGGAGCGACGACGACGAACGCATGCCAAACTGGGAGAAGTCCTACGCGGCGACCAGGAAGCACATGATCGAAGCCTTCGCCGAGACCTACTCCCTGTCGCTCCAGCAGACCCTCTACCAGATGGGCGCGCGGATCATCGATCACCGCGCGGAGATCGACGAGGTGCGCTTCTCGCTGCCGAACAAGCACCACTTCCTGGTGGATCTGGAGCCGTTCGGCCTCAAGAACGACAACGAGGTCTACTTCGCGGCCGACCGGCCCTACGGGCTGATCGAAGCCACGATCCTGCGGGACGGCGCCGAGGCGCGCATCCCGGAGGACATGACCAACCTGTGAGCGTGTGGTCCGGGCCGGGGCGCCCCCGGGGGGGGCCCCGCCCCGCCCCGGCGTCACACCACGGGTTAGCCCACACCAAACAAAACCGCCCCCGCCCCCCACCC
>NZ_JBHXFA010000048.1:0-10216 GCF_042724175.1 Streptomyces sp. NPDC127084 | reverse complement strand
GCGGGGGGGGGGGCGCCCGCTGTCACTCAGGTGCTCTCTACACCGCAGGGTGTGTTGTGGGCGGGGGGCGCGCCGGCCGGGGGCGCGGGCCGCCGCCCCCCCCGGCAGAACCTCCAGGGTTTCCCCAACTCCATGAACTCGGCACCCGGAGCACCACCGGCCACGCGGCAGAGCGGCCCGCTCCGGCACTCAAATCCCCTGGGCCCTGCCGTGCCCGCTCCGCCACCGAAAGCACGAGGAAGTAGCCCCATGGCAGCATCGGCAGCCCCTGACCACGCGGTCGAACGGATCGTCATCGAGAACTGCGCGATCGCGACCGTCGACGCCGGCGACACCGAGTACGCCGACGGCCATGTGGTTGTCGCGGGCAACCGGATCGAGTCCGTCGGAGCGGGCAGGGCCCCCGATGACCTGGAGAACGTGGTCCGCCGTATCGACGGCACCGGGCACCTCGTCACCCCCGGCCTGGTCAACACCCACCACCACTTCTACCAGTGGATCACCCGGGGCCTGGCCACCGACCACAACCTGTTCAACTGGCTGGTCGCGCTCTACCCGACCTGGGCCAGGATCGACGAGCCGATGGCGCACTCAGCCGCCCAGGGCTCGCTGGCGATGATGGCGCGCGGTGGTGTCACCACCGCCATGGACCACCACTACGTCTTCCCCAAGGGCTCCGGCGACCTCTCCGGCGCGATCATCAGCGCCGCCTCCGACATGGGCGTCCGCTTCACCCTCGCCCGCGGCTCCATGGACCGCAGCGAGAAGGACGGCGGGCTGCCCCCGGACTTTGCCGTTGAGACCCTCGAAGGGGCGCTCGCCGCCACCGAGGAGACCATCGACAAGCACCACGACGCCTCCTTCGACGCGATGACGCAGATCGCCGTCGCACCCTGCTCTCCCTTCTCCGTGTCCACCGAACTGCTCAAGCAGGGCGCCGAGTTGGCCCGCCGCAAGGGCGTACGTCTGCACACCCACGGCAGCGAGACGGTGGAGGAGGAGCAGTTCTGCCACGAGCTGTTCGGCATGGGACCCACCGACTACTTCGAGTCGACCGGCTGGCTCGGTGAGGACGTGTGGATGGCCCACTGCGTCCATATGAACGACTCCGACATCGCGGCCTTCGCGCGCACCCGCACAGGTGTCGCACACTGCCCGTCGTCCAACGCCCGGCTCGCAGCCGGAATCGCCCGCGTACCGGACATGCTCGCCGCCGGGGTCCCGGTCGGACTCGGCGTCGACGGCACCGCGTCCAACGAGTCGGGCGAACTGCACACCGAACTGCGCAACGCCCTGCTGATCAACCGGCTCAGCACGGTGCACCGGGAAGCCGCGCTCAACGCCCGCCAGGCGCTGCGCCTCGGCACCCACGGTGGCGCGCGGGTGCTCGGCCGCGCCGGGCAGATCGGCTCGCTCGAGCCCGGCAAGCTGGCCGACCTGGTGCTCTGGAAACTGGACACCCTGGCCCACGCCTCCATCGCCGACCCGGTGACGGCCCTCGTGTTCGGCGCGGCGGCGCCGGTCACCCTGTCGCTCGTGAACGGCAGGCCCGTGGTCGAGAACGGCCGCCTGGTGCACGCCGACGAGGACGCCATCGCCCGCTCCACGCGTGCGGAGGCCCAGCGGCTGGCGCGGATTGCCGCGGGAGCCTGACGGCTCCGGCCGGTCCGGCCACCACCTGGCCGCCCGGTCACCCCGGTCACCCGGACGAGGGGGACGGCCCTCGTCCGGGCGCCGTGAACCCGAGCGAGGTTCACGGCCGGCCGCCGCCGGGCAGTGTGTACCGAGTGTGCGCGCTTCCCGGCGGTGTCGCTGCTGATACCCCATCACTCGATGGGAGTATCCGCACGCGGCAGCGCGGGCGGGTCGCGCCGGACGCCCCTACGCTGCGCGGGGTGACGAGTACCCGTACCGCCCTGAACACCGGCCTTGACGACCTCCTCGCCTGGGCGAGGCAGGAGAGGGGAGCGGACCTGCCCGCGCGCCCCACGGACGCCGTGCTGGCGCTGCTCGCCCTGCGCGGCGCGGATCGCAGGGCGGGCGTACCCGAGCCGACTCCCGAGCTGCTGCGCGGCGTCCTGCTGGAGGACCTGCCGCTGGTGCTGGAGGCGGACGCCGATGAGCTCGCCGCCGTACCCGGCATCATCACCGCCCTCGCCGACCGGGTCCGCGCGGCAGGCCGGCTGAACGCCAAGCGACAGGCTCGACTGATCGCGGCGGTCGATGAGCTCGCACCGGAGTTCGCGCAGGCCATGAGCGAGCCGCTCAACCTCACCTGGTCGCGCTGGTACGCCTCGCTGCTGCGCGCGGACGGCATCGACACCGGTGACGCCGGAGCCGTACAGGCCTGGCTCGCCGAACTCGACGCGACACCGCACGCGGACCGGCCCATGCTGCCGGCGTCGCTGCACCGCGCCGATGTCACCACCGCCACCTTCGCCACCCGCGCCCGGCTCACCGAGGCCCTGCTGGAGGCCTTCGCCCACGACGTCGAAGGGCCCTCGGCGACCGGTCCGCTGCTGCCCGCGTCGACGGCACTGGCCGCCGACCGGCCCGAGGACGCGCTGGCGGGCGAACTGGAGTCCCTGGCAGGCGAGTTGAGTGATCGCTGGACCGCCGCCGGGCTGAACGAGGCCCTCACCGGCCGCTACCAGCACCTCGCACCGGGCCCTGAGGCGCTGCCCCACGCCGTGCTCGCCGACCGGTTCCTCGACGACCACCTCGACTACTACGGCGCATCCGACGTCCCACTGCCCCCACCGGCCGCACTGCCCCAGCCCGAGGAGATCAGGGCCCTGCTGCACGCCGCCCCGCTGCCCGCGTCGCTCGCCGCGTCGGACGAGGACGTACACGAACTGGCCGAGCAGTGCGGCTTTCCCGGCCAGGGCGGCGTGGTCTGGAACGCGGGGACACCGGCGGAGCTGGTCGAGCTGGGTGCCGACATCCTGGCAGCGGTCGTGGAGCGCGTCGCGGCCGACGCCGACCCCGACGACGAATACGCCCTCGACGCCGCGCACATCCTCTACACGCTCTACGAACGCGGCGGCACACCCGACTCCGTGGCCCGCAAGGCGGCCGGTCACATGGAGTGGTCGTACGACCCGGCACTGGAGGACGAGCCCCTGGCGGTCCCGGAGACGGCGCCCGCGACGTACACCACCCCGACCCCAGCAGAACTCGGCGAACTGACCGGCGTCAGTGGGCTGACCGAGAGCGACCGCGCCGACCTCGACAGCCTGGCCCGTGCCCTCGCGGACCTGGTCGACCGGCTCGCCGCGACCGGATGCGTCTTCCGCACGGGTGACGCCTTCGGTCTCACCCCGCTCGGCAGCGCCGTCGTACGCCACACACTGTCGGTGGGACATGTCGCCGTACCGGAGGCCCACACGGTCCTGGAGTGGGACGCGGCGCGGTGTGTCGCGGCCGTGGAGGCCTGGCCCCCGCAGATCGCCGCCCGCGTCCTGGGGGACTGGACGGCGGCGCGCGGCGGCGAGGACGCGCTGTGGAGCGAACTCCTCGCAGCCGTGCCGACATCCGTCCCCAGCGGTGCCTTCGCCAGGGTCCTCAAGCGTCTCGACTGTGCTGCCATCCCCGTGGCACCGCTCAAGGCGGCTCTCGCCGACCCGTTGATCGGCGGCCATGTCCGCCGGGTGCTGCTCGCACGCGGTGAAGAGGCGCCCGAGGGCCAGGTTCCCCCGACCGCCCGGGCCGCGTTGCTGCTCGGCGAGCTCGAGGCCGCCTCGCACGGGGACTTCATGGACGACATCGAGGCGACGCGGCGGGAAGGCACCCCCCAAAGCCCACCGCGTGCCCTGCTCGACGCCTTCGACAGCGCCGCAGCCGTCTGGCCGGGCGGCCCGGCCGACCTGATCCCCGTACTCGCCGCCGCCGACCCGGACCGGGCCCTGACCATCCTGGACGACCTGCGCACCCGCCACCCGGACAGCGCGGTGACGGACCCGGCCGCCCACGTGCTGAAGGAGACCAGGGCTTCGCTGGACCGTGGGGATCCGCGCAGGCGCGTGAAGAAGCGCAAGAAGGCGTCGCGTCGCCGGGCCTGAGCCCGACCCGGATCGGGAGCCGGCACCGGCAGTGCGCCGGGAGCTGATCGGCGCGCTGCCACACCGCCTGATGACCGTGTGGCAGCGGCGCGACAAGGTCGGCGACGACGGTACGGGCCTTTCCCGCAGTCCGGACGCTTCAACCACCGTGCCAGGGGATGAGATTGCGTGCGGAGCCGGTCAACTCGCTGTTGAGTCACGGCTCGGAAACATCGAGCCGATGTCTTGTCAGTGCAATTTCACATTACTATTTTACAGGTCACATGTCGCGCGTGATGCTCTCACCGGAAGTGACCCCTCATGCCCAAGCGCACTCAACCCGGCCTCACCACTGCCCTCTTGGCCGCACTCGCGGTGATCGTCGGCACCTCAGGCTGCTCCACGACGGACACAGACGCCCTGCGGAAGGCGAACGGTGACCGCAGCGGGAATCCCGCCGCGGCCAACGAAGGAAAGATCCTCGGCGGCACTCCGGCCAAGGGCGGCACCCTGACGATTCTGTCCAACCAGGACTTCGCCCACCTGGATCCGGCCCGCAACTGGGTCATGCCGACGATGGACTTCGGCACCCGCCTGCTCTACCGCACCCTGGTCACCTTCGCCGCCGAGCCCGGCACCGGGGGCAGCCGGATCGTCCCCGACCTGGCCACCGACCTCGGCCGGCCCTCCAACGGCGGCAGAACGTGGACTTTCACGCTCAAGGCGGGGCTGAGATACGAGGACGGCTCGCCCATCACCGCCCAGGACATCAAGTACAACGTCGAACGCTCCTTCTCGCCCGACCTCACCGGGGGCCCGGACTACGCTGCCCGCTACCTCGCCGGGACCGAGGGCTACACCGGTCCGCTCACGGGCGAGCACCTCGACTCGGTCAAGACCCCGGATCCGCGCACGATCGTGTTCGAACTCGCCCGTCCGGTGGCCGACTTCGCGTACACCGCGACCCTGCCCACCTTCGCCCCGGTACCGAGGGCACGCGAGAAGGGCGCCCAGTACGACGCGCGACCCTTCTCCTCAGGCCCCTACAAGATCGAGTCGTACGACCGCGACAAGAAACTGGTCCTGGTCCGCAACGGACACTGGGACCCGAGGACCGACCCGGTGCGCAAGGCCTATCCGGACCGGTTCGTGGTGCTGATGGGACTGAAGGGCGGGCAGATAGACGACCGGATCATCGCGAGCAGCGGCCCCGACGCCTCCGCCGTCTCCTGGTCCGATCTGCGACCCGAGAGTGTGCCCAAGGTGCTCGGCAGGCCCGCTGTCCGGCAGCGGCTGCTCGCCGAGTCCCAGGGCTGCACCGAGATGCTCCAACTCAACACCTCCCGGCCCCCCTTCAACGACCCCGGGGTCCGCGAGGCCATGCAGTACGCCGTGGACAAGGAAGCCGTGCTCACCGCGGGCGGCGGGCCGGCGCTGAACGACATCGCCACCGCCTATCTGCCACCCGCCCTGACCGGGGGAAAGCAGGCCGACACCCTGCGCGTCCCGCCCGCGGGAGACCCCGGCAAGGCGAAGGCGCTGCTCAAGGCAGCCGGCCGGGAAAGCGGTTTCACAGCCAGCCTCACCGTCTCGACGGGTGACAAGACCAAGGCCGAAGCGCTCCAGCAGGGGCTGTCCCGTGCCGGGGTGGACGTCACCGTCGACACCGTCGACCCGGGCGCCTACTACGACATCATCGGAGACACCCGTGGCGCGCCGGACATGGTCCTGGCCGGCTGGTGCCCGGACTACCCGTCGGGCTCCACCTTCCTGCCCTTCCTCTTCGACGGCCGCACCATCAAGGAGAAGGGCAACTCCGGCAACTACGCGCAGTTCCGGGACAAGCCCACCATGCGGCGCATCGACGAGATCAACGCCATGCCGGACGCCATGGCGGCGGGCCGTGCCTGGGCCGAGCTGGACACGGCGATCCTCGCCAAGTCCCCGGCCGTGCCCCTGCTGCTGGAGCGCAAGCCTCTCCTCGTCGGGACGAATATCGCGGGAGCGTTCGGCCACCCCGTGTGGGCCGGCCAGCTCGACTATGCGACGGTCGGCCTCAAGGACCCGTCGAAGAGCCAGGGTTGAGGGAGCGCTCCCCGATGACCGCATCCGTCTCCGCGTCCGGGCCCGTCGCCGCCCCGGACGCGGCAACCGCAGCCACCTACTCGGGCAGCAGTCCCTGGCACCGCGCCCGCAGGGAACTGTGGCGCCGCACTTCCGTCCGTATCAGCCTCGCCGTCGTCGTCCTCTTCGCCTTCATGGCCCTCACCGCCCCCTGGCTGAGCGCCCTCGGCGGATGGAGCCCCGACGCCTTCGACAAGAACGCCGTCGACCCCTACCTCGGCGGCCTTCCCATCGGCTCCTTCGGCGGGATCAGCCCAGACCACTGGCTCGGTGTCGAACCGGGCACCGGCCGCGACCTGTTCGCCCGGGTGGTGCACGGTGCCCGGGTCTCCCTGCTCATCGCCTTCACGGCCACCGCCGTCGTGGTGATCCTGGGCACCACCGCGGGCATCGTGGCGGGCTACTTCGGCGGACGCACCGACGCCGTCCTCAGCAGGCTCATGGACCTCACCATGTCCTTCCCCTCCCTCATCTTCATGATCGCCGTGATGTCGGTGGCCAAGGACGTCAACCGGATCGTGCTGATGACAGCGGTCATCGGGCTGTTCGGCTGGCCCGGTATCGCCCGTGTCGTTCGCGGCCAGACCCTCTCCCTCAAACACCGCGAATACGTGGACGCCGCCCGTGTCGCCGGCTCAGGGCCCTGGCGGATCCTCAGCCGCGACATCCTGCCCGGCGTCTCCGGCCCCGTGATCGCGTACACGACCCTGCTCGTGCCCGGGATGATCAGCACCGAGGCCGCCCTCAGCTACCTCGGTGTCGGTGTCCGGCCGCCCACCCCTTCCTGGGGCCAGATGATCGCCGAGAGCGTCGCCTACTACGAGACGGACCCGGCCTACTTCCTCATCCCGAGCAGCTTCCTCTTCCTCGCCGTGCTCGCCTTCACCCTGCTCGGCGACGCGCTGCGGGACGTCCTCGATCCGAGAGGCGCCCGCGGATGACCCTCTACCTCGTGCGCCGCCTCGCCGCCGTGGCCGCTGTGCTGCTCGCCATCACCGCCGCCACCTTCGTCATCTTCTACGTCCTGCCCGCGGATCCGGCGGCGGCCGCCTGCGGCAAGACATGCAGCCCGGAACGGCTGGCGGCCGTGCGCCACCACCTGGGCCTCGACCAGCCGCTGTGGCGGCAGTTCACCGGCTTCCTCAGCGGGCTGTTCGCCGGGCGCACCCTGGGCACCGGCCCGTACGCCGTCCCCTGCGACTTCCCCTGCCTCGGCTACTCCTACGAGAACTCCCTCCCCGTCTGGGACCTGCTCGTGGACCGCCTCCCCGTCTCCGTGTCCCTGGCCGTCGGCGCCGCCGCGCTGTGGCTGCTGCTCGGACTCGGCGCCGGTGTCGCCGCCGCCCTGCGCAAGGACACCCTGACCGACCGCACCCTGATGGTCGGCGCGGTCGCCGCCGCGTCCCTGCCGGTCTACTTCACCGCGGTCATGCTGATCTACGGAGTGATCCGGGTGGCTGGACTGCTGCCCTACCCCGCCTACCAGGAGTTCACCACCGATCCGCTGGGCTGGGCGGCCAACCTGCTGCTGCCCTGGACGGCTCTCGCGCTGCTGTACGCGGCCATGTACGCGCGCCAGAGCCGGGGTTCGATGATCGAGGCGATGGCGGAGCCGTACATCCGCACCGCCAGAGCCAAGGGCCTGCCCGAACGCACCGTGGTGGTCAAGCACGGGCTGCGCTCCGGGATGACGCCGATCCTCACCCTCTTCGGCATGGACCTCGGCGGACTGCTCGCCGGGGCGGTCATCACCGAGTCCATCTTCGGACTCCCCGGCGTGGGGCGCTTGTTCTACGGAGCGCTCGTCAGCGCCGACCAGCCCGTGGTGCTCGGGGTGACCCTGCTGGCCGCCTTCTTCATCGTGGTCGCCAATCTGCTGGTCGATCTGCTGTACGCCGTGGCCGACCCGAGAGTGAGGTACTGATGGCCGCCGCCCTTCTCGAAGTACGCGACCTCCAGGTCACGTTCAGCACCCCCGCCGGCCCCGTGCGCGCCGTGGACTCACTCGGCTTCACCGTGGCAGCGGGCCGCACCCTCGGCATCGTCGGCGAGTCCGGCTCGGGCAAGTCGGTCACATCGCTCGCGGTGATGGGCCTGCACCGGAGCGCGGCGGCGGAGGTCTCGGGATCGATCCGGTTCGAGGGCCGCGAACTGACGGGACTGCCGGAGAGGCAACTGGCCCGGCTGCGCGGACGTCGGATGGCGATGATCTTCCAGGACCCGCTGTCCAGCCTCCACCCCTCGTACACGGTCGGTGAGCAGATAGCGGAGCACCACCGCGTCCACTTCCGCAGCGGCCGGGCCGCCGCCCGACGCCGTGCTGTCGACATGCTCGGCGAGGTGGGCATCCCCGAACCCGCCCGCAGGGCGGGGGAGTACCCGCACCAGTTCTCCGGTGGTATGCGCCAGCGCGCCATGATCGCCATGGCACTGGCCTGCGAGCCCGACCTGCTCATCGCCGACGAACCGACGACCGCCCTGGACGTGACGGTGCAGGCGCAGATCCTCGAACTGATCGTACGGGTACAGGAAGAGCGTGGCCTCGGCGTCATCATGATCACGCATGATCTCGGGGTGATCGCCCGGGTCGCCCACGAGGTACTGGTGATGTACGGAGGCCGGGGCGCCGAACAGGCACCTGTGGACACGCTGTTCGAGCGGCCCGCCCACCCCTACACCCGTGGGCTGCTGGACTCGCTGCCGCGGCTGGACGACCCCGAGGACGCACCCCTGCGGTCGATCCCGGGCAGCCCTCCCTCTCTCGTCGGCCGGACGCCGGGCTGTGCGTTCGCACCGCGCTGCGCGCTCCACTCGTCGGCCGACGAGCGGCAGCGGCTGCGCTGCACCACCGACCGCCCCGCCTTCGTCCCGCTCGGTCCCACGGGGAGCGGCGCACATGTGGCGGCGTGCCATCTCGCCGCACCGGTCAAGGAGGAAGCCCGATGACCACGGCGAAGGTGACGGCGACGCCCGCGCCCGCGCTCCTGTCCGTACGCGACCTCGGCAAGTCCTTCCCCGGCAGACGCGGACGCACCGGCCGCCGGGGCGCCCCGATCAAGGCGGTCGACGGGGTGAGCTTCGACCTCGCGGCGGGCGAAAGCCTGGGCCTGGTCGGTGAGTCGGGCTGCGGGAAGTCCACCACGGGCCGTCTGATCGTCCGGCTCCTGGAGCCGACGGCCGGATCCGTCCACTTCGACGGCGGCGACATCAGCCATCTGTCCGCAGGGGAAATGCGACCCCTGCGGCGGAACATCCAGATGGTGTTCCAGGACCCGCACTCCTCCCTCAACCCCCGGCAGACCGTGGCCAGGATCATCGCCGACCCGCTCCTCGTGCAGGGCTGGACCCGGAACGACGCCCGGCGGCGGGCAACGGAGCTCATGGACCTCGTCGGGCTGATCCCGGAGCAGCTCGACCGCTATCCGCACGAGTTCTCCGGCGGCCAGGCCCAGCGGATCGGCATCGCCCGCTCCCTGGCCACCAGCCCCAGGCTGCTGGTCGCCGACGAACCGGTCTCCGCCCTCGATGTCTCGGTCCAGGCGCAGATCGTCAATCTGATGGAGCGGCTGCGCCACGAGCTGGACCTCGCCTATGTCTTCATCGCCCATGACCTCTCCGTGGTCAAGCGGGTGTGCGACCGGGTCGCGGTGATGTACCTCGGGCGGATCGTGGAGATCGGCGACAAGCACGCGGTGTACGGCCGCCCCCTGCACCCCTACACACGGGCGCTGCTGTCCGCCGTACCGCTGCCGGACCCGGTGGCCGAACGGCAGCGGGAACGCATCACCCTGGCCGGCGACCCGCCGAGCCCGGCTGCGCCACCGCCCGGCTGCGCCTTCCATCCCCGCTGCCCGAAGGCGGAGGCGGTCTGCCGCACCGAGCGGCCACTGCTGCGGATCGGCGCCCCTGGGCAGCACTCCGGGCAGCAGCCTGGACGGCAGCCGGGGGAGGACAGGGAGGTCGCCTGCCACTTCCCGGGCGACTGACTCCCCGCATCGTCGCCGGTGACGCGGACCGGACATGCCGGTGCCGCCCCCGGGAGCACACTGCTC
>NZ_JBHXFA010000047.1:0-45586 GCF_042724175.1 Streptomyces sp. NPDC127084 | reverse complement strand
CCCCACCCGCCCTTCCCGGGCCTCCCCGCCCGCCGGGGGGGGTCCTCTGCCCCCCCCGCCCCCGCCCCCGCCCCCCCCCCCCCCCCGGGCCCCCCCCCCCCCCCCCCGCCGTGTCTCCGAGCCGTCCCCGGGGGCCGTACCGCCAGGCTGTGCGGCATGAACGCCGCAGTCGACGCCGTGCTGCACGCCCTGACCCTCAGCGGGTCCATGGCCTGGGAGATCACCTGGGCCCTGATCCTGGGCTTCGCCCTGTCCGCCGTCGTCCAGGCGGTGGTCCGCAAGGCCACCGTGGTCTCCCTCCTCGGCGACGACAGCCCCAGGAGCCTTGCTCTTGCCGCCGGGCTCGGGATCGCCTCCTCGTCCTGCTCCTACGCGGCCGTCGCGCTCGCCCGCTCCCTGTTCCGCAAGGGCGCGAACTTCACCGCCGCCATGGCCTTCGAGATCGCCTCCACCAACCTCGTCGTGGAGCTCGGAGTGATCCTGGCGCTGCTCATGGGCTGGCAGTTCACCGCCGCCGAGTTCGCGGGCGGGCCGATCATGATCGTGGTGCTGGCGGTGCTGTTCCGGCTGTTCCTGCGCGAGCAGCTGCTGCGCGAGGCCCGTGAGCAGGCAGGACGTGGACGCGCGGGCTCGATGGAAGGGCATGCGGCGATGGACATGTCCATCCCGGGTGAGGGCTCCTTCCGCCGCCGCCTCCTGTCGGGCGCGGGCTTCACCGCCACCTCGCACGTCTTCGTGATGGAATGGGCCGCGATCATCCGCGATCTGGTGCTGGGCCTGCTCATCGCCGGGGCCGTCGCCGCCTGGGTGCCGGACTCCTTCTGGTCGGCGTTCTTCTTCGAGGGGCACCCGCTGGCCGCGAAGATCTGGGGTCCGCTGATCGGGCCGCTTGTCGCCATCGCCTCGTTCGTCTGCTCGGTCGGCAATGTGCCGCTCGCCGTGGTGCTGTGGAAGGGCGGCATCAGCTTCGGCGGGGTGATCGCCTTCATCTTCGCCGACCTGCTGATCGTGCCGATCCTCAACATCTACCGGAAGTACTACGGGGCGCGCATGGCCGCCTTCATTCTGGTGACCTTCTACGCCTCGATCGTCGTCGCCGCGTATGCCGTCGAGTTCGTCTTCGGCGCCCTCGGGATCATCCCGGACAACACCACAGCGACGATCCCCGACGAAGGGGTGTCATGGGACTACACGACGTGGCTGAACATCGCGTTCCTGCTGCTCGCGGCGGTCCTCGTGGTGCGCTTCCTGCGGACCGGTGGTCCCGGCATGCTGCGCGCGATGGGCGGCGGCCCGGAGCCCGCCGAGAAGACCTGATGTCCGCCCGGGGGTGCGTACGGGCGATCTGGTCCACCATGGTGTCACCGCGCTTGTTCGATTATTGGCCTGCTTCACCGTCCGACCCCGGCACCATTGCGGAGGCGTCATGGACACGTTCGCCACATGGACCACCCAGGGAATCATCGCCGGCTCGGGCGGCGTCATGACCACCGAGGGCGGCCCCATCACCGGCGACCTGACGGTGCACACCACCTGGATCGACGGCCAGGCCCAGGTGACCGTCCAGCACACCGGCGCCTTGGAGTGGTACGGCCTGGCGGGCAGCCCCGTGCCCGCCGTCGACGAGCCCACCGCCCGCCATGCACACCAGGCGGCCGTCGAGTTGGTGAAGGAGGGCGGCGGCAGCGTCTTCCACTTCCCTGGCTGACGCCTTCGCCGTCTGAGCCCGGCGGCCCACATCGTGGGCCGCCCGCCCCTGCCGTTCGCGCGGCTTCGCCCTGCCCTGCGAACACGGCGAAGTCCTCAGCCGCACCGACGGCGCCACCGCAGATCGGCCGTGCCGTCGAGTCCGTCCGGCCATGAACCTCCTGGCATGCGCCATCGTCGGCGGCCGAGGAGACACCTCGGTGCCGCTCGCCTGCGAAGGCCCCACCCGGGTGGGCACACGCGTGTCCTCGGCCAATTGAATGTGATGCATTGTCATGATTCATCCTGATCTATGGAATGAGATGATTCAGGAGGATCGTTGTGATTGTGTGTCAAGCGGGCTCGGGGGATGTTCTCTCGTCATCGGCACCACCCGGTCGCCGAGCGCACCACTCATGGTCTGGCGGGCTGCTGCGGGCTCTGCTGGCCGGGCTGGTTCTGGTCGCCGGTCTCGCCCTGCCCATGGCGGCCTCGCAGCCTGCGCATGCCGTGCCGGGCGGTACCTACGCCTACGTCGCCAACCAGAATGACGACACTGTGTCGGTGATCGACACCGCCACCAACACCGTTGTCGTGACGATCCCCGCCGGCGACAACCCGACCGGAGTGGCGGTTTCTCCGGACGGCACCCGCGTCTACGTCGGCAACCTCGGCGGCGCGGTGTCTGTGATCGACACCGCCACCGACACCGTGGTAGCCACCGTCCCCGTCGGCAACTTCCCGAGCGACGTGGCGGTCACCCCGAACGGTGCCTTCGTCTACGTCACCAACAGTGGCGACGGTACGGTGTCGGTGATCGACACAGCGACGAACACGGTGGTCGACACCATCGCAGTGGGCACCACCCCGAACGACGTGGCGGTGTCCCCGGACGGCGCCTTCGTCTACGTCACCAACTTCGGCGATGACACGGTGTCGGTGATCGACACCGCCACCAACACCGTCGTCGACACCGTCAATGTCGGCAGCGGGCCGTTCGGGGTGGCGGTGACGCCGGACAGCACCTTCGTCTACGTCACCAACCGGAGCGACGGCACCGTGTCGGTGATCGACACCGCCACCAACACCGTCGTGGACACGGTCTCCGTCGGCGCCTTCCCGGGTGGGGTGGCGATCGCGGTGGTGCCCCAGCAGGTAGCACCCGCCCTGACGCTGACCAAGCTCACCGCGGACGGGACGTTCGTCCAAGGCGGGCAGGGCACCTACACCCTCACCGTCACCAACACCGGCGACGGACCCACCGACGGCTCCACGGTCACCGTCACCGACACCCTCCCCACCGGACTGACCCCCATCAGCATCTCCGGCACCGGCTGGACCTGCGACCTGGGCACCCTCACCTGCACCCGGACCGACGTCCTGGACCCCGGCGCCAGCTACCCGCCGATCAC
Organism: Streptomyces sp. NPDC127084; assembly: GCF_042724175.1. Classification (NCBI taxonomy): domain Bacteria; kingdom Bacillati; phylum Actinomycetota; class Actinomycetes; order Kitasatosporales; family Streptomycetaceae; genus Streptomyces; species Streptomyces sp. NPDC127084. Next base: position 42,488 of record NZ_JBHXFA010000047.1, on the reverse strand, counting down.
CCTCACCGTCCAGATCGCCGACAACGCGCCCAACCAGGTCACCAACACCGCCACCGTCACCGGCGGCGGCTCCGCTGGCGTCAGCACCGCCACCGCTACCACCACCATCGACAAGAAGCAGCAACCCAAGCCCAAGCCGCCGCACCACGGTAAGCCCGGTAAGCCCGGTCACGGCAAGCCCGGCTATGGGAAGCCCGATCACGGCAAGCCCAGCCATGGCCGCCCCAGCCACGGCCACCGTCCCGGACCCCGCTGACCGCACACCGGTATGACGTGCCCTCTCCGACTTCACTTGGCGAGCGGGGCGTGAGCTGACCTGCGGCTCGCAAGCTTCGGTTGGAAGTCGAAGCCTCGGACCGTCCAGGTTTAGGTGGCGAAATCGAGGGTGTCTTCGACGGCATGTTCTGGCCCCACCCCTCTCGTCAGACTGCCAGCCGCGTGGGCACGGCGTCCGCCCGCCCGTAGGCGAGCACCTGGGCAAGGATCTCGCGGAACCGGGTGACATCTTCGGCCGGAGCCTCGATGACGGCCTCGATCTCGCCCTCGTCCAGCCGAAGGCTCTCCAGCGCCTCGGGATCCAGTGAGATGCGGAGGATGTTGCCGTCCAGGACGGCTTCCCGCACGCATCCGTATGCCGTCCCCTGGCCAGCGGTGACGAGGCAGTGCGTGTCCATTCCCAGCGCGACCTCCTGGTCATCGGGCTCTTCTTCGCCCGCCATGAACATCAGGATGAAGCCGCTGCCGTCCTCGCCCTCCGCGAGGGCGGCCTCGGTGAAGTAGCCGTCAGGATCGATCTCCGTGGTAGCGACGCGAGCGGTGAATTGGTACGTCATGACGAGGTTGTATCAAGGCGGTCAGACAGGGCGTCCAGGAGGGGCGTCGACGTCATCACAGCCAAGGTGGGGCCACTCCAAACCGTTCCTCAGCCGACCGTCCTAGACATGCGGTTCTTATTGCCAGTTGGGAGTGGTCCGGGACGGGTGCTTCAAGAGCGGTTTCGCGGGGCCCGGAACGGCGACCATGCGCGTCGAACGACGGTGGCCAGATGGCGATGGGCGATCAGCGGTTCGCCGGCCCGGTGGGTCGGGTCGAAGGTTTGGGCGTGCCGTTGCTGTGCGCGTCGGGTGGCGGAGTGCAGGGACGGCTTTCGGAGGTGGGGCTCTCGCGCTGGCCGTTTGTCGCCGTGGACGCGGATGGGGGTGAGTGGCATGAGCCTGGAGCTGACGTCGGCCCAGTGGCTGATCGGGTTGTGTCCGTCGTTCAGCTGGCAGACGGGGTGCCGCAGCAGTTGGTCGATTCTCTGCTCGAAGCGGCTGCGATCCATAGGAGTGCCCTGGGCTTGGTGTCTCCAATAAAGGGAGGCGAAGACGCTCGCCAGGTCGATGGCTTCGGGATAGACCGCCGCGCAGAGACGCGCGACTGAGAAGGTCGTTTCAGAGGTGCCGGGTGGGATGAGGAGATTGGCTCGGCGGACCCAGTTGTGCCATGCGGCGCCGTTGTCTCCTTCGGGAAGCGACCAGAGCTGGGCGCAGACGAGCAGTCCCGTGAGCACTGCGTCGTAGGTGATCTCCCAGCCGCGGCGTCGGATGAGACGCAGATGCCGATGCTGTGCGTGGACGACTTCGGGAAGCGCATCGAGAGGGGTGGTTTGTTCGCCGGTGTCGGGCGGTCCGATCCAGATCCGGTGCTTGGTGCAGACATAGAGGTGGTGGGGCAGCAAGTGGACGATGCGCCCGCCGGGATGACGCGCTGTGCAGAGGTGGCATCCGGGCTGTGGTTCGTGGCGGAACATGCTCCAGTCGGGCTTCGGGGTGCGGAGCTCGGGAAGGGCGCCCGCGAGGTGTTCGAGGGGGCGGCCGGTGGCGGATGCGAGGGCAGCCGGGTTGATCGTGCGGATTGAGCTTCTTGCTGCGATGGGGCGGGTTACTTGCTCCCAGAGCAGGTGGAAATCCATGCCGTGCAGGTGGGCGAGGCGGGCGACGTAGGAGGCGGTGACCTCGTGCTGGGCCGGCGGGATCGAGGACGGCAGGCGGAGAGCGGCCATCAGGCGGCTTGCGCCTTGCGTTTGCCGGATTGTGCGGGGGCGGTGAGTTCTTCTGATTCCTCGGCTGCGTGGTCGATGGGGACGGTTTCGAGGAGGTCCTGTGTGATGCTCTCGCTGCCGTCTTCGATGGCCAGGACGGCGGCTCCGCGGATGAGCTGGGACAGGGTCCCGATTGTGCCGCCTGTGCGGTGGTAGAGGTACTCGCTCAGACCAGCGAGCGTTCCGGGGCGGTGGTGGTGCAGTCGCAGCGTGGACTCCAGGGTGTCGACCAAGGCTTGCCAGGCGTCGCGGTCGGTGCCGGGCGCGTAGGAGAACGGGGTGGCGGAGATGACGGTGAATCGTCCGGCGATCTGGCGTCCGCGAGTGCCTGCGAACAGCCCGCAGCCTTTGACATCAATGCCCGCGTAGATGAACGTGGCGGGCAGCCGTTCGGCGAAGTACTTCAGTTGGTCGGATGCTTCGGCGCCGGTGCGGGTGGCGAGGCTGAGGTTGTGGATTTCGTCGATCAGGACGAGGTCGACGTGCGTGTGTGCGGCGGTGGTGCAGACCGAGTTGACAACGTCGGTGATGTTGGCCCGACTGGGAAAGTCCAGGCCGTAGAAGCGGGCGAATTCCATGGCGAGCATCTTCGGTGTGGCGGCTGGCGGGACTGTGGCGTAGAGGACGGGCAGGCGGCTGCGGTCGTTCGGGAAACGTTTGCGGACGGCGAGTTCGTGCGTGCGCCCGAGTTGTGACAGGGCGGTGGTCTTCCCGGTGCCGGAGGCGCCGCTGATGATGACGCCGCGACGGGCGGAGACCTGCCTGCGATTGAGCTGGACGAGCAGCCGGGACGTGGCAATCGCCTTGCGGATCGTGGGAGTGTGCACCAGCGGCAGGTCGGCGTGGTAGTCGCGGCGGAGCTCGTCATCGAGCAACTGCTCATGAGGAGTGAGTGCGGCCCGCTCAGTTGCGGTCTTCAGTTCCGGTGGCGCCGGGGCGTGCTCGATGAACCGGCGCCATCCCTCCCTTGTCGTCAGCGGGCTGTCGGACGGGGCCTCTTGTGGTGTGGCGGGCCATGATTTGCGGCGCGGGCTCATAGCCACCTATCGGCTTCTGCGTGGGCGTCGAAGACGCCGAACGGGACGACTGTCGCCGCCGGTTTGTGCGTGTCGTCGTTGTCGGTTCGGGCGGGGTTCGGCTCGGTTCTCGGAGCGGGCGGACGGTGTGTGGCGGCGCCGGCCCGGGTGCGGCCGACGATCCGGGCGGTGCGTTTGTCAGGGCCGTGATGGGCGCGGGTGAGCAGGTTGTCCAAGACGCGTGCGACGGCGGTTTCCTGGGTGTCGTCTAGGCCGGCCGCAGCAGCCAGGCGGCGGGCGTGTTGCCAGGTGAAATCCGCGAAAGGAGCGTTCACCAGGGGCTGGTGGATCCAGGGAACAGTGATCCAGCCGCGCTGGGTGCGTACGAATACCTGGGAGAGGTCGTAGGGGTCGTAGTGCACTTCCCAGAGGCCGCGCTTCGCGGTATTCCCTGAGGGCTGGCGCCGCCAGGGGCCCAGGTCCGCGCTGTCGTAAGTGCGGTGGTCGATGCGGATCCCGTAGTCGTTGACCGTGCGCCAGGCGACCGGCAGCAGCTCCAGGTAGTCCTCACTGCGGAGGACCAGTGGCAGGTAGCCGCAGGCCGCGACCAAGGAGGCGTACTTGTCGTTCGGGGACATGGCCTGTCGCGGCCGGTAGGGGTCACGGAGGCTGTCGTGCGGGCGGGCCTGCCATCCGACAATCAGCCACTCGTCCAGTAGGTCCTGGAGCTCGGGGATTGTCCAGGCCGCATGCTCTTCGACTCGTTCACCGCGGCGGGAAACGTTCGGGCCGGTGTATGCGGCGAGATGCTGGCAGAACAGCGTGTTGATCGAGGAGAAAGTCGCCTCGACGATCGCCTTGTCGGTCGGCGTGCGCGGCCTTGCTCGTTGAACCGAGATGCCCAGCCGGTTGCAAGCCCGGGTGAAGGTGTCCGAGAGGAACACCTGCCCGCCGTCGATCACGATGGTGTCCGGCACGATCACTGGTTTCGCGGCGGCCTGCTCCATCCGGGCGTCCGCGTCCAGCAGCCTCATGTGGGGCATCCGTGAGGACGCCATGCGCAGTGCGGCCGACCAGCCGGGACGCATCGGTTCGGGCACCAGCATCCGGCCCAGCAGCAGCGCGGCATCGACCGCTTTCGTTCCCATCGGCCGAAGCACGGCGGCGCAGATTGTGCGGGTTGCGACGTCAACGGCGATCGTCAGGTCCGCGCGGACGGTCTGCCCGGAATCCAGCACGACCATCACGTCTAGCGGAGTGGAGTCGATCTGCACTTGCTCCCCGGGCCGGGCGGCGAACGTAGGGGTGAACTGTCCTTGCGGACGGTTCGCGGTCTGTCGGCGGGTGACTGCCGAGCCGAAGGTGTGCCGCCCCGTGGAGAGCGTGTCGATGAGTTTGTAGAAAGTGCTCTGCCCGGGCAGCGGCACCACTCCCGGACCGTGCGTGTTTTCCACGGCCTTGACCACCCGCCGGATCAGCCGTGATCGGGTGCCGGTCGAGGCGTTCGTCTCGGTGGCCAGGACCTCTTCGATCGCGGCGACCAGTCGGGCGTCTGCCCGCCCGGTTGCCGTTGACAACCGGGCCGCCCGATGGTCGAGCAGGCCCCAAAGCCCCTGCTGGGCGTAGGCGTAACGCCGCCGCTGGATACTGCGGACACCCACCCCGAGCTCAGCAGCCTTCGCGGCGTCCCGCTCGGCCAGGGAGCGAACAGCCGGATCGTACTCAGGGCGGGGGGCAGAGTCCGGCTGCGGGTCCGGCGGCAGACCAGACTGGACCTCGACGACGTGACGCTCCCATTCACGGGCGGCGGCCAGAGCCGCATCTGGCACCGAGTCCAGCAGACCGAACGGCTCCAGCTCCGGCAGCGGCTCCGTTCCCGTGACCGAGAAGTCGGGTGCCGCCATCAGGTGCGAGGCGAGGACGACTATCTCGGTGCCTTCTGGCGAGCGCAGCCTCACCGCGGTGCCGGCGAGCGCGACGACCTGGTGGTCGCCGGTGCAGTAGGTGACCCAGTCGCCGGGCCGCAGCACCGGGAGATTCCTGTTCATCGTGCCTCCGATGAAACGAGGGACGCGGCGTGAAGCGGCACCGACACATCCACCGACAGCTCGTGCTTCCAGAGGAGGTGGAAGAGCACCGGAAGCACCGAGATCGGATCCCCGGCAAGAGCAGCCCCTTCCATCAGCGGACGAGGCTCGGCGAATACTTCCAGGAGCGTCGAGGCGGTCGGTTCCAGCCAGTGCCGTGCGTGTCGGTAGCCCGCGAGCCACCGCACGTTGGCGACAACGACTTGATCCGGTGCTCCGACCAGGCGAAACTCCCACCCCAGGCGGTCGCATGCTCTCTGCGTCGCCTCGAACTTGGCCCAGTCCCGGGGCTTTCGGCGGTCGGCCGGACGGCAGTCGACCACGATTGCGGAGCCGTCGGTGCGACGTGCGAAGTAGTCCGGTGCGTGAGAGATGGCTTTGCCGGTTTCGGCCGTCCAGAACAGCCAGAAGGGCTGCGAGGACACCCCGGTCACAAACGGATCGAAGTCCAGGAGCATCACGTGATCGCGCTCCAGCCAGGACTCGTATCCGATGTGCCCACCAGCCGTCGGCGACCACCACAGTCCCGGCAGATGCCGTTGCCCTTTGTACGAACGGAACTCGCGTACAGGCATGACGTCCTCGAACCGTACGTGCCATGCATCGACCAGCGGGCGGCGTCGCTCTGTTCCGTCTGCGTCGATGTACGCAACCTCGAACCCATCGAGCGGAGGACCTGCCACCTCACCGTCGATGACGCGTAACTCGTGGACCATGCCGACCTAACGGTCAGCCGATTCGCAAGGTTGTCGCGGAACTCGCCACTTCCCTCGCAAGGTTGATCTGGAATTCGCCAGGTTCACGCGTGCAGGACATGACGTACGCCCCGGCCCCTGTGCCGGGGCGTACATGCATCTGACCTTCCGTCAGATTGAAACGTGTTCTACTCTGCCGGGCATGGGCACACCACGCTCCGGAAGCATCGGAATCACCGAGGAGCACGCCGAGTTGGCGGACTCGGTGCGCCGCTGGGTGGCGCGCGCCATGCCGCCCGAAGCCGTACGGAAACTGCTGGACACTCCCGGCCCCGGCGCCGGGACGCGGCCCGGGTACTGGGACGGGGCTGTGGGTCAGGGGCTGCCCGGGGTGCATCTGGCCGAGGAGTACGGAGGCGGGGGCGGCACGCTTCTCGACCTGGCCGTGGTGCTGGAGGAGACCGGACGAGCCGCCCTCCCGGGGCCGTATCTGCCGAGTGTGCTGGCGTCCGCCGTGCTGGAGCGTGCGGTGCCTGCGAGGGGTGCGGGGAGTGGGGAATGCGTACGGGAGCTGGTGCGGGACCTCGCGAGCGGGCGGCGGATCGGGGCGGTCGCGCTCGGGGCCGGGGAGCTCAGAGCCGTGCGGACGGGCACGGGGTACCGGCTCGACGGGGCAGCGCCGCCCGTGCTCGGGGCGGGGCAGGCGGATCTGGTCGTGCTGGCCGCGGACGCCGGGTGGTTCGCCGTGGACGCCGCCGACCTGGCGATCCGAGGGCATGAGAGCGCCGACCCCACCCGGCCCACCGCCGAGGTCACCGCCGTGCGGGTGCTCGTGCCCGAGGCGCGGGCCCTTGACGTCGATCCCGGGCTTGTCGGCGACCTCGCGGCCTTGCTGTTCGCGGCCGAAGCCTGCGGGACCGCCGCATGGGCGCTCGGCACCGCCGCCGAATACGCCGCGGTTCGCGAGCAGTTCGGGCGGCCCATCGGACAGTTCCAGGCGGTCAAGCATCTGTGTGCCGACATGCTGGTCCGCCTCGAACAGGCGCGGGCGCTGACCTGGGACGCGGCGCGGGCCGCCGACGAGGACGCCCCCGCCATCCGCGGATTCACCGCCGCGCTCGCCGCGGCCACCGCACTGGACGCCGCGTACAGCTGCGCCAAGGACTGCATCCAGATACTCGGCGGCATCGGCTTCACCTGGGAGCACGACGCACATCTGCATCTGCGCCGGGCCGTCGTCGCCCGCCAGCTGCTCGGGCCGGGCGACACACACCGGCATCGCGCGGCCGGGTTCGCCGCCGAGGGCGCCCGGCGGGAGCTGCGCCTCGAACTGCCCGCCGAGGCGGCTCCGTACCGGGCGCAGGCCCGCTCGGCGATCGCCGCCGCCCGCGGACTCGACCCCCGGGCCGCCCGCCGCACCCTCGCGCCCACCGGATACGCGGCCCCGCACCTGGCGCCTCCGTACGGCCTCGGCGCAGGGGCTGTCCAGCAGCTCGCCGTGCAACAGGAACTGCGTGCCGCACGAGTTGAGTTGAGCGAGCTCGGGATCGCCACCTGGGTGGTGCCGTCGCTCATCTCCTACGGCAGCGAGGAGCAGAAGTCCCGCTATCTGCCGCCTACTCTGCGCGGAGAGCTGCTCTGGTGCCAGCTCTTCAGCGAACCAGGCGCCGGTTCCGATCTGGCCGGTCTGCGCACCCGGGCCGAGCGTCTGCCGGACGGCCGCTGGCGGATCACGGGCCAGAAGGTGTGGACCAGCGCGGCGCAGTGGGCCGATCACGGAATCCTGCTGGCCCGCACCGACCCCGAGGCGCCCAAGCACAAGGGCCTCACCTACTTCCTGGTCGATATGAAGGCCACCCACGGGATCGATATCCGCCCGCTGAAGGAGATCACCGGGGACTCGCTCTTCAACGAGGTGTACTTCGACGGCGCGCTGCTGCCCGCCGACGCCGTCGTGGGGGAGGTGAACGGGGGATGGCGGGTCGCCCGGCACACGCTGGGCAACGAACGCGTGCACATGGCAGACCAGTTGACGTTCGACACGGGGCTTGAGGAACTGATCGCCCGTGCGCCGGGGCTTGACGACGGGCGCCGCGTCCGCGTCGGCGCGCTGGCCGCCGAGGCGCACGCACTGGCCTGCATCGGGCTGCGGACCACCCTGCGGCAGGTCGACGGCCTGGAGCCGGGCGCCGGGGCATCCGTACGCAAGCTCATCCAGACCACGCACCAGCAGAACGTCGCCGAGCTCGCCCTCGAACTACTCGGCCCTGCGGGCGCGGTGCGGGAGGGTGCGGGCGAACGGGCGTTGCACGGGCTGCTGATGAGCCGCTGTCTGACCATCGCGGGCGGCACCACCCAGGTGCAGCTGAATGTCGTCGCCGAGCGCATCCTCGGCCTGCCGCGAGACTGAACCGAAGGGCTTGGGGACAAGAGATGAAGGCGTACATCGTCGGGGTCGGAATGACCAGGTTCGAGAAGCCCGAATCCCGGGACTGGCAGTACTGGGACATGGCGAGGGAGGCCGGTAACGCCGCGCTCACCGACGCCGGAATCCCGTACGAACGCGTCCAGCAGGCCGCCGTCGGCTACTGCTTCCAGCCCTCCACGGCCGGCCAGCGGGCCGTCTACGAGTTGGGCCTCACCGGCATCCCCGTCTACAACGTCAACAACAACTGCGCGACCGGCTCCACGGCCCTGATGATGGCCCGGCAGTTCGTCACCGGCGGGCTCGCCGACTGCGTACTCGCCCTGGGCTTCGAGAAGATGAAGCGCGGCTCGCTGGGCGGCGCGGGAGGCGGCGACGGCGACCTCAGGACCTCGCCGGTGGCCCGCCACTACGGCATCATGGCCGCCCGGCACGGCTTCGACATGACCCCGCCCACCGCCCAGATCTTCGGCGACGCGGCCCGTGAGCACATGGAACTGCACGGCACCACACCGCGCCAGCTCGCCGCCGTGGCCGCCAAGAACCACCGGCACTCGGCGGCCAATCCGTACGCCCAGTTCCGCGAGGTGTACGAGGTGGTCGACATCCTCGCCGCCAAGCCGGTGCACCGGCCCCTCACCCGGCTCCAGTGCTCCCCGACATCGGACGGGGCGGCGGCGGTGCTGGTGGCGTCCGAGCGGTTCGTGGTCGAGCACGGGCTGCACCGCAAGGCCGTCGAGATCGCCGGGCAGGCCATGACCACCGACACCGAGGAGTCCTTCGCCTCCGGTTCGTGTATCGACGTGGTCGGCCGCCCGATGTCGCGGGCGGCGGCCCGGCAGGCGTACGAGGCATCGGGGCTCGGCATCGAGGACATCGACGTGATCGAGCTGCATGACTGCTTCTCGGTCAACGAGCTGCTGACGTACGAGGCGCTCGGCATGTGCCCGGACGGCGAGTCGGGCAAGCTGGCCGAGTCGGGGGCGACGACGTACGGGGGCCGCTGGGTGGTCAACCCGTCGGGTGGTCTGATCTCCAAGGGGCACCCGCTCGGCGCGACCGGGCTCGCCCAAGCCGCGGAGCTGACCTGGCAGTTGCGCGGCGAGGCGGGGCCGCGACAGGTGCCGGGGGCCAGGAACGGACTCGCCCACAACATCGGTCTCGGCGGGGCGGCGGTGGTGACGGTGCTGCGCGGGGCGTGAACGCGTTCCTCAACGTCTGACGCACGCAGGCTCAGGAGTTGTCGTCACACCAGGTGGGAGGTCCTGTGTGGAGACGGCTCCCTTCCGGCAGCTCCTGAGCGCGGATCCGCGAGTGGGAAGGTCCTGGCTTCTGCGGGGACCTCCAGAGGACCTCGACCCCCAGGTGTGTTGACCCGCAGCGTTCCTGACGCGGGCGAACACGCCCTGGTTCAGTCGGACAGCTTGGGCTTCAGGCCGGCGGAGCCCCGCAGCACCCTCGGCGAGTGGACGCCGACGGCATCCCGCGACGACACGCGACCCACCGACCTGACCCGCAGTAATCAGCCCACAGAACGAACTGCCAGGAACCGGACGCCCCAGCCAGCCCCCTCACGCCGGCGCGCACGTGAATGATCGAGCGATACCGGAACGGTCCGCTGGAAGCTCCAACGGACCGTCGCGATAATCTAGGTTATTGCTCGTTCAGAATGTGGGCCCTGAAATCCTTGACGGAGACTTCCTCAGGAAGGCGAGGATGCCCACCTCCGGCGAAATTGTACTCCGAATATTCCCCGTCCAGCTTATAGGCACCCTGACCGCCAGTGATAACGTAGAGACCTGTGTCGTCATTGGGCTTCAGGTGGTACGGATGAACAAAAAGGACATACCGCTGGCCTTCTTCAAGAATTGCGCCACTATCCTCGAGACCCCAGCCAGCCTTTCCGAGCTGAAGAACCGAAATCGACACCTCGTTCAGTTTGCCCCACAGTACCTTTTCTACCTTGACTTCGACGGTTGTCGTCGCAACACCATTAAGGCTACCTACCGTCGACTTGACCGCAGTGACACTGACAGCGGCGACACTGTCGCGCTTGAGCTCAGCGAATGAATTGTAATCCTTTACGCGGCTGGCATGCAGCACGGGATTACGCTCATTTGACGCATTGGGCTTCGGGCTGGAGTCTGAGGCGCCACATCCAGACGCGAGCACGACCGCCGCGCAGGCCGCGAGCACCGCAAATATCCGCTTCATTTCGTTTCTCCAAGTGCGATCAGTAGAGTGCGTTGGCGCCGGCTATGTCATCCGCCGCCGGCACGTGAAGTCCGCATTCGTCATAACGTGTGTAAGATCCCTCATTCATGATCGCGCACCCCAGGTCGTCCTCGTGGGCCAGACCCAAGGCGTGCCCGATTTCATGAACAAATATGGATTTCCTCTTCGCTGCAGGATACGAATCGGCGTACTTTCGGTTTATCCATGCCGTGTTGGTTTCCTGCCAGAATCCAGTCCCCGAGTCCCGGCACTTGGCCAGCGCACTGTCAGTTTCTCGGTTCACGCCTGAAGCGTCGAGGATTATCCCATCGTAAGAGACGTTGCCGAAGTTCCCGTCAGCAACTCGAAGGTTCGCCCCGGTGTTAACCTGGGTGAAATTGAACTGAGTTGAAGTGGAGTTCCATGCGCTTATGGCAAGCTGCGCCGGGTTGGAATAAGTGTACGACGAGGTCACATTGGACCATTTCAATGTATTCCCGCCGGCATTGTATTTGCAGGTAACGCCTGGCCAGAATTCAAAATCATAGGCGTGGGATTGTGGTGCGGAGATGGTAACGCAGCCAAAGGCTGCGGCTACTGCGACAGTCCGGGAACGCCACGAAGTTCGCATGGATAGAAAAGCCTCTTTCGGTTGGATAGATGGGTGATCGGTGCGCTGGGATTACATGTCTGCGAGCGCTCTGGTAATGGAACAAGATAGCGACTTAACGCTTAAAATCGAAGGGAGAGGCAGAAAGTGACCCTTGCGGGACGGCGGGGGCCAAAGATGGGCTGCTGAGCACGGCCCGTGTTCTCGTGGAATGCTCGAGATTTCCGTGGTCGGCTTCCTTGTGGTGGCGGCTTTTGCTGCAGGCTGTACCACTGCCCCGAGAACAGCAACAGGCGGGGAGAATGCACCGGACCGAGCGAGCGACTATCGGGACATCTCCTCCCTCAGGTCGGATAGCAGTGTCATCGTCCGCGTGACAGCCAAGGGGGGCGAGTCACACTGAAGAAAAGGGAATCCCCGTGACCGTAACTCAGGTCAGGGCCGATGAGGTCCTTTACGGGCGCATCGCGGGCAAGGGATTTCGGTGTCGCAGGTCGGGTCTGTGGACATGCAGGTGAGCAATGCTTCAGAGGTCCTGAAGGAGGGCAGCAATTATCTGCTGTTCGTGCCGGCCGACAAGAAGTCCGGCCGATACGTGATCACCGGAGGGCGCGGCTCGTACATCATGGACAGCCGAAGCGGGAAGTACCGTTTCAAGGGAGGTGAAGAGACGGAACTTCCCCGAAGCGTCACACTGGCGGACCTCCGATAGCGTCGCCGCTACTGGCATGCCCGGACATGCCAAGCGGCCTCACATCCCTCAGGCGGGCAGCTTGGGCTTCAGGTTGGCGGACACCATGTCGAAGACACCCCAGTAGCCCGAGATCCATTCGCTGTCGGGCAGCCCGGTCGACGTCTTCACGTGGGTGAATGCCTCGACGCCGACCCAGCCCTGGAATCTTCCGCTGTCGTCGATGACCTGGAGCATGGGGCGGGGGTGCGAGTTGTACTTGTAGCAGGGCTTGCCCTGGGCAAGCGACTGGCACCAGTACTCCTCGGTGTTCCGGCGCCCTCCTCCGATCTCCGCGATGTAGCGCACACGGTCCTTGTCGACGCTGTTGCAGGACGTGTTGGGTTGCAGCCAGCCCATGCAGGAGCCGCTGGAGCAGACCTTCCACGGGTTGGCCGTGTCGCCGAAGCTCCACATACCCCCCGTGCCCTGACGCTCCACGATGCCCACCCGGGTGTCCGGATCCGCGGACGAGGCCGTCGTGGTGACGTACGCTCCGCGGTAGGGCTGGGCGTTGTACCGCGGGTCCGTCACGAGTTGTTTCATGGTGGCCCGGCTGTCGCGGCCCAGTGAGGCGTTGCTTCCGTAGCCGACACCGAAGGTGGCGGTGTAGTCGGAGAACTCACCGGTCGCCGGGATCTCGACGTCGCGTCCGTACGCGCCGTAGTAGCTCGGACTGGTGATGCGTGCCGCGCCCCCGGAGGCGAGCCCGGTCTCCAGGTTCCAGTACTCGGTGAGCGGACGTGTCAGGGCCTTGCCCGCGGTGTCCTTGGTCCAGGTGACCACCAGCCGGCCGTCGTCGGCATAGCGGAACGTGCCCTGGTAGCCGCCCGTCGGATTACCGGCGAAGCCGTCGACGGTGCGCACCGTGCACTCGGGCACGTTTCCGCCGCAGTCGGCGGTCACGGCGTCCACACGTGTCGGCTGGTCCCGCTGGGCCCAGTTCCAGTGGGTGGTGGTCACCGTTCCGTCGCCGGCGAAGACGTAGTACCCCAAACGGACCCAGTTGCGGTAGTTGTTGGCGGCGGCGGTGTTCAGGCCCCCCACCGAGACCACCCAGTTCGCCTTGCCGCCCGGACGGGCCGGGGCAGCCTGGGCGGGCGCCGCAGAGACCAGCAGTGCCGCGAAGAGCGCGAAGGCCGCCAGCACCGCCGGGCTGGTCCTTCCGCCCAGTCGTCTCATCACTCGTGATACTCGTTGCAACGGAACTCCTCAGCGGTGCGGGTGGCGGCACCGCCCGTCAGTGTCGTGTCTCGGTGTGCCGACGCATGCCGGCGATCTTCTTTACCCGATCGGCACGTACGGGTAAAAGGGGGTGTGCACACCGGACAGGGAGGGACGCTTGTACGACCGGCATGGTCAGGCAGTGGACGACGCGGGGGTCGTCGCTGACTCACTGGCACAGCCTGAGGCGTTCGGCGCCCTCTTCCACCGCCATGGTGCCGCCATCCACCGGTACGTGGCCCGGCGGCTGGGTACGGAGGCTGCCGATGACATCACGGCCGAGACGTTCCTGGCGGCGTTCCGGGCACGCGGTACCTACGATCTTTCGCGGCCCAACGCCCTGCCCTGGTTGTACGGCATCGCCGGCAACCTCATCGCCAAGCAGCACCGGGCCGAGGTGCGGGCGCTGAGAGCCCTGGCGCGCAGCGGGCACGACGCCGTGTCCTACTCCTGGGCCGACCGCTCCGACAGCCGGGTCTCCGCCCAGGCCGTGCAGGGGGCGCTTGCCGAGGCCCTCGCCGACCTGTCCAAAGGTGACCGCCATGTCCTGCTGCTGGTGGCGTGGGCGGATCTGAGCTACCTGGAGGTGGCCGAGGCCCTGTCCATACCGGTCGGCACCGTACGCTCACGTCTCAACCGCGCACGCAAGAAGGTGCGCGCCGCTTTCGGCGGACAGGACCCCACGGCCGTATACGACCTCCGTGAGTTGATGAGCGTTGGATGAGATCGAAGCAGTCCGGCGGTTCCGCGAGGACGCGCCACTGCCCGACCGCGCAGAGCTGGGGCGCGTCGGCCGCCGTCTGTTCGAGGAGATCCACAAGTCGCCGCGCAGACGCGTCGGCTGGAAGCTGACGGCCGTCGCCGCGGTGTGCGGGGTGGCCGCGGTCGCGCTGCTGTCAGCCCTCCCTTGGGGGGCCGGTGGGCAGAACGACACAGCGACGCCCCCGCCCGTCTCGGCACCGTGGGTATATCAGAAGGTGCGGTGGGACACCTGGCAGTGCGACACGGGTGCCAGCACATACGGTCCGAGCGAGGTCGGATCCTTCAACCTCGGCTCCGTGTCGCGCTCCTGTGAGGCGAAGCCGGCGCAGCCCGTCTACCAGACGCGGTGGGTCCGCTACGACGGTGGCGCCCTGGCCACCCCGGACGAGAGCACCGAGGATCCGGACGATGTGGACGTGTGGAAGGGGCGCTTCCAGGACGCTTGGCAGATGCTGCCACCGCGGTCGTCGGACGAGCTTGTGGCTTCGCTGCCCGACCAGCAGGGCAAGGCTCTGCTGACGATCCGCGAGCGATCGCTTCCCAGCCGTCTCGTCGGCGCGGGACGCATGACCCAGGCTCAGCGGGACTTCGGCGAAGTCGTGGAGGTCCTTGCCGGATGCTCCAGGGTCACGGCTGACAAGGCCAGGCTCCTGCACGAGCTTCTCGTCGGCCTTCCGGGAGCGACCTCGTCTGCCGGGGTGACGGACGGTGAGGGGCGCCCGGTCCTCGCCATCGGCATCAGCGGGCGTTTCCGTGACTACTCCGACGAACGGAACGCGATGCAGGTGCTGCTCGATCCCAGCACTTACGCGTACCGGGGTGTGCGATACGTGGCGGGAATCGACTACCGCGTCGGTGGTGCCTCATCATCGGGCCCGTTGGTGAAGAAGGGGACCGTCGTCGCCACGGCGACCCGGACCTCCACGAGCATCGTGGAGGAGGCGGGCCTCACGGACTGAGCCATGCCGCAGCTCTACTCGGCAGCAGCGTTCTCCTTTGCGAGCAGGGCGTTCGCGGCGTCGGCGGCGGTCCGCAGGGCCTGCTCGGGGCTCTTGCGGCCCGCCAGTGCCGCCCGGATCTCGGGTGCGAGCAGCGCCATGACCCGCCGCGCCGCGACATGGGGTTCCCCGGGATGGACGCTGGCCAGCGCCGCCTGGTACTCCCGTGCGTACGGTGAGTCGCTGGGAACCCTGACATCCGCACGGGGTGAGAAGTAGCCGCTCGCCTGGACGAGCGACCGGATCTGCCGGGGCGCTGCCATGAAGGAGACGAACCTCTCGGCGGCAGCGGTGTTCCCCGCGGCGTTGACGGCCAGTGAGCCCGGTGCGCCGAAGGCGACCTCCTTCACCGGCCCTTTGAGCGGGGAGCCCACCAGCACGTTCTCGTGACCCCAGAGCTTGGCGGCCAGTTCGGCGCCCGCCAGTACCACGGCGTATCCCATGGCGGCCTCCTGCTTGCCCAGTGCCTTGCCGACGACGAAGTTGGTGTTCGTCATCGCGGACCTGGGTATCCCGCCCGCTTGGTAGAGGTCGGTGAGGAAGGTGAGGGCCTCGATTCCCTCCGGCCCGTCGAACGCGACCTTCTCGCCGTCTTCCCTGAACACCCGGCCGCCCGCTTGCCAGAGCAAGGGATAGAAGTTGAGGTTGAGGGTGGCCGCGTCGTCGGCCGAGTAGTCGAAGAGGGCGACCCCGGTCTTCCTCAGTTTCGGTGCGGCGGCTCTGATCTCGTCCCAGGTGCCGGGTGGTGTGCTCACACCGGCTGCCTTCAGCAGACGCGTGTTGTAGATGGTCGTCGCGACGGTCTGGTAGACCGGCGCCGCGTAGATGTGCCCGCTGTGGCTGACGGCATCCAGGGCGGCCGGCAGGAACGCCTTCGCTTCGTCCCCGAGCACCGGCTCAACCGGCCGTATCCGTCCGTCGGCGGCCAGCCGGGGAATCTGGTCGGGCATCAGAAGGACCACATCCGGCCCCTGCCCGCGGGCGAGCGCGGTCACCAGCGCCTCGTCCCGGCCTTCCCACTCGTGGTGGACGACGGAGAGGTCCACCTCAGGAGCGGCCTTCTCGAAGTCGCGCTCGATCCGGGACCAGTAGCGCCGGTTCTGCTCAGGGTCGGCGACGACCGGGTACATCCAGACGGTGACACGCTCGTGACGTGTGTCCGCCGTTCGGGGACATGCCGGGATCAGTCCGGCGAGGACCGACAGGACCAGCGATACGACGGAGCGCTTGATACCGGACTGCGATGGCGCCATGCGCCCAACTCCCCCTAGGTGACATCGTGCGCTGAATCCCCCACGCACGACCGATTCCTCGTACAACCGTCCAGAGGGTACGTCACACGTGAGCGCGCGGGTCTTGGGCAGCATCCAGCAGGTTCCCGGCAGGGAGCGGGGGCGCGGTGATGCCGAACTCGCCTTCGCCAGCAGCTCTCGTGCGGGTGTGCTTCCTTCCGTGAACCCATATGCGAGCTCCGGGTAAAGAGAGTTGTCCGGTATACGCCCTGAAGGGAATTCACTGAAGCACTAGAAGAGCATTCTGGCCACGCTCGCCGTCACCTCCGCCGTCGTGGTCGTACCGGCCTCTCCGGCGGCCGCGTACGAGCCCATTGGATGCAAGTTCTCCACCAGCAGCCTGAAATGGCAGGACGCGACCACGACGTCCGGCTATTCCGCAGCCGCTCACAAGGCGGTGGAGGCGTGGAACTCGACGAGTACACAGTTCGACATCAACAAGGTCAGGACGCTATCCGGAGAGATCTCCGGATCAAGCGTAAAGGTGCGGCAACTCGGCACACAGGACGTCGATTCTCCCGACACCTCTCGTTTGATGGAGGCAGGCCGCACCTATCTGCTCTATCTCAGAAAGAACGATGGAAAGGAGAATCCTGACCACTTCGTGATCACCGGTGGGGACGGTATCTACGTTCTCAAGGGCAGTCGCTACGTGTACCAAGGCGGGCCACAGCCTGGATCGGGAAAACGACTGCCCGCCGAACTCGCCGCCGCGGACGTGGAAAGGGCTTGACCCCCTCGGGAGTCAATCGTGCCGAGGAGGCCGTCACCGCGTCACTGTGGCGGCGGCCTCCTGTACCACCCCGTCACCGCTGGTGGTTTGGGTGGACCTGAGCCACCGGAGGGCCGCCGAGGCCCTGTCCCTCGTAGCGCGACAGGGCGCCGGGGGTGTGCGAAGGCTCCCTCCCGCGTGGTGTCCGCGGGAGGGAGCCCTCATCGGCGCGAAATCAGGGGATCTCAGCAAATGGGTACGACAGCGCAGTTCCAGACGTTGTGCAGGTCGGCCTCGAGCCAGAAGCCGCTGGTGTTGTCGTACAGGTCGATCTGCACCAGGGACACCTGGACCTTCGGGTCCACGGTGAAGTTGAAGTCGGTGCTGGTTCCGGTGCCACGCCCGCATGCCGTACGGGTCTGCTGCGCCGCCACCTTTTCGCTGGCAGGGTAGTTCTTGTAGAAATTGAAGCGAACCTGCATGCAGTCCTTGGTGTTCGACTTGACGGAACCCTGGATGCCCACCGACTGGTTGTAGAAGGAGACACTGCCCTTGGTGTAGCCGAGCGTGTGCACCGTGCGGTCGAACGACTCCGTGTAGACGGGAGCGGCTGTAGCCGTGCCGACGCCTAAGACGCCGACGAGCATGGCACAGGATGTTGTGAAGGCTGCTTTCGCCGCCAGCGACGTTTTCATCTCGGTCCCTACATTGCGGTTGGTCTGTGTGTGATCACCTTCCTTTTCCCGACGGAGTCGATCAGGTTCACGAGAGGGTGCGACGAGCTGCTGCTGCGGTCACGACGCCCCGCTCGACCGCCCTGCGCCCGTGGGTGCGTCTACGGGGCGTCCTCCCAGCTCAGCGGATAGGCGCCGGTCGCGGCAGCGGCGTGACCGGCCGCCGGTGCCGCAGGCTCGCCGCCCGCCTCGGTGAAAGCGGTCAGCGCGTCCACCAGGGCGGTCCGCTGCGCGGGGTCCAGCCGGGTCACGATGGCCGTGATCTCCCGGCGCCGCCTGGCCATCACGTCCTCGACCAGAGCGTGACCCTCGTCCGTGAGCCGCAGCAGGGTCTCGCGTCGGCTGTCGGGGTTGGGCTCGCGCACCGCGAGCCCGGCCGCGATCAGCCGGTCGACCATGCGCATCGCGGTGGAAGGGTTGACGCCGAGTCGGTCGGCGAGGGTGACGAGCTTCGCCGGGCCCTGCATGGAGAGCACTACGAGCAGCCGGAACTGGGGCAGGGTCACCCGCTCCTCGACGGCCGCCAGCGAACGGGCGGAGACCGCGACCAGGAGCCGGGAGGCTGTCAGAACCGCACGCGCGACCGCGTCCACGTCGTCTACGGCGTCCACGGCGCCGATGCGGGGCGGAGACGGCGGAGACTGCCTCATGTCGGTCATACCTCCTTTTTATCGTGCCCCGCATCGGCCCGGTGAACGGTTCGGCGCCTCCGCCCGTACTGGAGGCTGCGCGCCGTGCCAGCCGCACCGAACACACAGCTTCCGACGACACGACCGAGCACCAGCACCACCACCCCATGCCGAACGGAAGGCACACCATGCGCCCGAAGCGACACTCAGCCGAGACCGGTATCCCGATACGGACGATCGCCGTCATCGCGGCCGTCTGCGCCGTCATCGCCACCGCGCTGCTCATGACCCGCGGCGGGGACGACGACCAGACCGCGAACGCGCAGGTCCCCGCCGGTGTCGTGGCGCAGAACGGCGGCTACGGCCAGTCCGCGGGCTCGGGTTACGGCCACTCCGGCTCCGGCCATACCGGTGGTTCGGCCGACTCGGGAGGCGCCGCGGCGGGTGACGCGCAGTCTGCGGCGCAGGGCGGGCCGCAGCCGGTCACCGAGGTCGACAAGACGTTCCTGGTCAAGGTGCGGCAGGCGGGCCTGTGGGAGATCCCGGCCGGCCGCCTCGCCCAGACCCAGGCCTCCAGCGAGGCCGTCAAGCGCGCGGGTCTGCATCTGCTGGAGGGGCACAGCAAGCTGGACCAGCTCGTACGCGAGGACGCGCGGATGCTGGGAGTGCAGTTGCCCGACCAGGCCACGGAGGAGCAGCAGGGCTGGGTCAAGCAGCTTGAGGAGGCGCGGGGCGCCGAGTTCGACCGGCTGTTCGCCAACGTGCTGCGTGCCTCGCACGGGAAGATCTTCGCCACCATCGCCGAGGTCAGGGCCGCCACACAGAACGACCTCATACGCCGCCACGCCCGGCAGGCGAACCAGACCGTGTTGGACCACATGGAGGTCCTCGAGGACACCGGTCTCGTGGACGCGGCGACCCTGGCGGATGTCGAGAAGGCGGTGACTCCACCTCAGTAGTGCCCGGTGGCGCCCGGCAGTAGCCGGTCGCAGTCGGTAGAGCTGGACCTTTGCACCATGCAATACTTCCGCCGACGGGGGCTCGGCGAGGGGTCGGCCCCTGCCTGGGAGCTGTGAGCCGGCACGGCGACGCAGCGGTGACTGGCAGGTGTTTCGACCCCTCGGCCGTGTCATGGGCGCCTGCCGGCCGGACGGCGTGTCCGGCGGCGCGAGGGCCCGGGGGCCGGTCGCGGTGGCCCGCGGTTCCGCGGGCTGTCAGGGGTGGCGCCGGTGCCTTCACCGGCAGAGCCGCGCGGCGGCGCCGACACGCAGTCTGATGCTCCGTCAGCGGGCCTTCACAAGTCACCAGGGGTGCGTTATACATAAGGCCAGTCCGACCTAGAACGCGTTCTAAAACGGATGCGGGGCGGGGCCGGACCCGTAACGGCCTCGGTGCGGCCGACGGTGCGGACGGCCGTGCCGAGGTCTTCCACAGCCAAAGCGCCACACGGAGCCAAGGAGCAGCACCTCCATGCCCATCGACGCCGCCAAGGCACTCGCCGCAGAGCCGCGCAGCACCGAGATCAGCTGGGACCACAAGGACATCCAGCTCTACCACCTCGGCCTCGGCGCCGGCTCGTCCCAGGACCGGCCAGGCGCGGCGACCGATCTCGAAGAGCTGCGCTATGTCCTCGAGTCCCGGCTGCACGTCCTGCCCAGCTTCGCCACCGTCGCGGGGGCGGGTATGGGAGTCGTCGGCGGCCTTTCCGCCCCCGGTATTGAAGTGGACCTCGCCGCCGTACTGCATGGCGGGCAGAAGATCACACTGCACCGCCCCATCCCCGTCAAGGGCAGCGCCACCAGCACCTCGCGGGTCGCCGCGATCTACGACAAGGGCAAGGCGGCGATCCTCGTACTGCGCACCGAAGCCGGCGACGCGGACGGCCCGTTGTGGACGAGCGACGCCCAGATCTTCGTACGCGGCGAGGGCGGCTTCGGCGGTGAACGCGGCCCGTCCACGCGCACGGAACAGCCCGAGCGCGAGCCGGACGCGGTGGCCGAGCGGTCCGTACGCGAGGATCAGGCGCTGCTTTACCGGCTGTCCGGCGACTGGAACCCCCTGCACGCCGACCCCGAGTTCGCCAAACTGGCGGGCTTCGACCGGCCGATCCTGCACGGCCTGTGCACCTACGGCATCACGCTCAAGGCCGTAGTGGACACCCTGCTCGACGGCGACGTCAGCCGTGTCCGCTCGTACGCCACCCGCTTCGCGGGGGTGGTCTTCCCCGGGGAGACGCTGCGCATCCGGATGTGGCGACAGGACGCCACCACGCTCCAGGCGTCGGTGACGGCGGTGGAACGGGACGACGCCCCGGTGCTGGCGGACACGCTCGTCGAACTCGCCTGACCCCCGCCACCCTTCCCGGCCCCGCCTGATCTCCCCGAACCTCACCGAGCCTTTGGATTCTCCTCTGGAACTCCGGCCCTCCTGAAGGGAGCCGCACCATGCGCGCAGCCGTACTGCACGAGATCGGCCAGGACAAACTCGAAGTCCTCGACGACATAGAGACGGTGGGTTTTGGCCCCGGCAAGGTGAAGATCCGGATCAGGGCCACCGGGCTGTGCCACTCGGACATCTCCGCGATGAACGGAGTCCTTCCGCAGCCCGCCCCCTTCATCCCCGGTCACGAGGGCGCGGGCGAGATCACCGACATCGGTGACGGGGTGACCGGACTCAAGCAGGGCGACCGGGTGCTGATGTGCTGGCTGCCCGCCTGCGGCAGCTGCCCCGCCTGCAAGCGCGGCCAGAGCCAGCTCTGCCTGGCCGGGTTCATGAACGCCGGGACCCCCAACTTCCGCCGCCCCGGCGGCGATGTCTTCGGCTTCGCCGGCACCGGCACCTTCGCCGAAGAGCTCGTGGTCGACGCGGGCTGCGCTGTGCCGATACCGGATGACGTGCCGTACGACATCGCCGCCCTCATCGGCTGCGGGGTCACCACCGGACTCGGCGCGGCCATCAACACCGCGCAGGTGACGGCCGGGTCGTCAGTCGCCGTGATCGGCTGCGGCGGTGTCGGCATCTCCACGATCCAGGGCGCCCGGGTGCGCGGCGCCGCGCAGATCATCGCCGTCGACCCGGTGGAGTCCCGGCGGGAGGCGGCCCTGAGGTTCGGCGCCACGGAGGCGGTCGCCCCGGACGCGCTAGGTGACGCCAAGCAGCGGATCACCGGCGGCGAGGGCTTCGACTACGTCTTCGAGGTCGTCGGAAAGTCGGCCACGGCCAGGACCGCGTACGAGACCACCCGGCGCGGCGGCACGCTGTGCATCGTGGGCGCCGGGGCGATGGACGACTTCCTCCAACTCAACATGTTCGAGCTGTTCTTCGACGAGAAGCGCATCCTGCCGTCGATGTACGGCGGCGGGGACGTGCTCCACTCGTACGAGCGCGCCATCGCACTGTGGCGGGCGGGCCGGATCGACCTGGAGTCGCTGATCACCCACCGGGTGCAGCTGCCGGAGATCAACGAGGCGCTGAACCAGATGCGTACGGGCGAGGCCTTGCGTACCTGCATCGAGCTGTGAGGGGCGGACCGGTGGACCTTCCCCTGGACGGCCTCGCGGCCGTCGTCACGGGCGCAGGACGCGGCCTCGGCCGCGCCGAGGCGCTGGAGCTGGCCCGGCTCGGCGCGAGCGTCGTCGTCAACGACTACGGTCAGCCGGGACGTGACGGCTCCGGCGAGGCGTCGGCCGCTCCCGCCGAGTCCGTCGCGGCGGAGATCCGTGCGATGGGCGGACAGGCGGTGGCGCACCTCGGTGACGTCGCGGACCACGGAACGGCCCGCGACCTGATCGGCCTGGCGATCAGCGCGTACGGAAAGCTGGACATCCTGGTCAACAACGCGGGCATCCTGCGGGACCGGATGGTGTTCTCGATGAGCGAGGACGAGTGGGACTCGGTGATCAGGGTCCACCTCAAGGGCCACTTCAACACCACCCATTTCGCCGCGGCCCACTGGCGCGAACGCTCCAAGGCGACCGGGTCGGGTGCCCCGGTGTACGGCAGGATCGTCAACACCTCGTCCGAGGCGTTCCTCGCGGGCTCCGCGGGCCAGCCCAACTACGCGGCGGCGAAAGGCGGCATCGTCGGCCTGACGACCTCCACCGCACTGGCCCTGGCCAAGTACGGGGTCACGGTCAACGCGATCTGCCCCCGTGCCCGCACCCGTATGACGGAGGATGTCTTCGCCGGATTCGCCGAACCGGACGAAGGCCGCCTCGACCCCCTGGCCCCCGAGCACGTCGCCCCGCTTGTCGGCTATCTGGCCTCCCCGTCCGCGTCCCGGGTCAACGGCCAACTCCTGGTGGTCCATGGCGGAATGGTCGCGGTGGTCGAACGTCCCAGGGTGGCGGCGCAGTTCGACTCGGCGAAGGAGACGTTCTCGTACGAGGAACTGGACGGACTGCTGTCCCCGTACTACGAGTCCAGGGAGGGCGAGACGTTCGCGTCGGCGGAGGTACTGGGGCTCAAGCGGGAGCAGTGACAGCCCGCTGGGCCACCAACGCGGTGGGGGCCGTCAGGGCCGGTGGGACACCACCGGTCGTTGACGACCCCCACCGCTCTGCTTACGCCGACTCGCCTCCCGAGGGGCGGCGATGGCGGCCGTGTGCCGGAGTCGTGGAGTCCTCCGAAGCCGCCGCGCCCCCTCGGTGCTTTCCGGCGGCGCCGCCTGATTCGGCCTGGTTCGCGGCCGTGCCCTGCGGTCGCGCCTGGGCCGGGTCGGTTCGGGCTTCAGACATGTGGGAAGTCACCCCGTCGATCATCGCTGGTGTCCTGTCGCAGGGAACCTCACCGTCCGCGTCCGGGCAGTGCGGCTGCGTAGCCCCTGGCCGAAAGTCTAACCAGGGGTCAGACGCCCCACGAGAGCCGCCTGCTGAAGCGGTACGGGCTTGCAAGCGGACGCACCCGCACCGGTCGCGTCGCCCCCGTGACGCTCCCCACCTGCGGATTCCGCGTGCGTCGTCGGGGTGGAACCGGTCGGCGCCCCGACGGAGTCCGGTAGCTCCGGCATCGGCACCCGGGCGACCGAGCAAGGCGTCTGAGGGGTCGCGCAGGGCAGTCGCAGCTCGCCTTGCCGGGTCCACATCCCGGCCCCGGGCAACCAGCCGTCCGGGGCCGCGATCTGGACCATCCGGCGGGCCGCCGGGCGCCATACGCCCAGCCAACTGCCCGCCGCTCCGTCGATCCGCAGCGCCACCGCGCAGTTCTCCGGACTGAGGACCTGGCCCGGCTGGATCGCGAATGGTGTCACCGCCGCGTCCGCCAGCCGCAGGCACTCGGGGAACCGCACCGGCCGCCGGCTGCCGAGCACGCCCCAGCCAAGCCGGTCGTGGCCCGCCGCGTCCGAGCGGATCAGCAGCAGCCCGCTCTCCGGGTCCGCGAGCAGCAGCCGGTCGTTGCTGTCCTCCGCGATCTGGAGCAGCGGGGTCACCTCACCGCCGCGCTCCAGGTCCACCGTCACCGTCTTGGTGACCCCGCCCAGCTCCTGGTCGAGCGCGAGTATGCGGCCCCCGCGGTCCAGCCACACCCCGCCCGAGCAGTGCCCTGGCACCTCGGCGACCCGTACGGCGCCGAACGCCCCGCCCGCCACCCGCCATACCGCCGTCGTCCCCTCGCCCGAAGCAGTCGAAGCACCCGAGGCGCTCGTAGTCCTCGAAGCGTCCGGAGCCAGCGCGTAGACGCAGTTGCCGTCCGGGGACGGAGGCAGCAGGGTCATCGCCGACGAGTCGGCCACCCCGAGGAGCAGTTCCCCGGTGCCCGGCCCCGTGGGGTACAGCAGCGAGAAAGCCTGCCGCCCCGCGATCCGCCGCCGGATCAGCACCCGCCCGTCGGCCATCGGCGCCACTTCGGAGTCCGGCTCCTCGGGCTGTCCGAGGGGAAGCGCGACGGTGTACGGCTCGGGCCCGTCGAGCGTCCACCGCTCGACGTACCGGGCCTCTCCCGTCCCCGCGAGACGCGCCGCGTAGCAGCCGTCCGCGCTGAGCGTGAACCGGGTCTCCGGGAGCCGTACGGCCTTGTCGGGCTCGAAAGCGAGCCCGAAACCGCGCCCGGATCCGTCCCCGGATACCGCTTCCTCGATGGCACACGCTGTCATCGGTTGGTCACCTCCACGCAACCGACGCTAGTTTTCGCACTTCCACCCGAACAATGCGTGAGCGCTCTCTTCACACATACGTGTGGCCGTATTTCGGTTCGCCTGAGCGCGTCGGGAAGGTTGTGCTGCGCACCTCGTTCACGGCCGGAACCAGCCGCAGAACCGCTGACCCCAGGGGGCGGGTAGCCTTGCACCCGTGCCCCGTCTGTCTGAAGTCATCGCCGCGCTCGACGCCCTCTGGCCCCCTGAGCGGGCCGAACAATGGGACGCCGTCGGCACGGTCTGCGGAGACCCCGACACCGACGTGACCAGGGTCCTGTTCGCCGTCGACCCGGTCCAGGAGATCGCCGACGAGGCGATCGAGCTCGGCGCGGACCTGATCGTCGCCCACCACCCGCTCTATCTGCGCGGTACGACGACGGTCGCCGCGTCCCACTTCAAGGGCCGGGTCGTGCACAGCCTCATCAAGCACGACATCGCCCTGCACGTCGCGCACACCAACGCCGACACCGCCGACCCCGGGGTCTCCGACGCCCTCGCCGGCGCGCTCGACCTCCGGGTCACCGGACCGCTCGACCCCGAAACCGGGCTCGGCCGCATCTGCGAGCTCGACCACCCGGAAACCCTGCGGGAGTTCGCCGCGCGCGCAGCCAAGCGGCTGCCCGCCACGGCCCAGGGCATCCGGGTCGCCGGAAACCTCGACGCCACCGTGCGCCGGGTCGCCGTCAGCGGCGGTTCGGGCGACAGCCTGTTCGACCTCGTGAGGGCATCGGGCGTGGACGCGTACCTCACCGCCGACCTGCGCCACCACCCGGCATCCGAGGCCGTACAGCACTCGGCCCAGTCGGCCCAGTCGGCGCTTGGCCTGATCGACGCCGCCCACTGGGCCACCGAATGGCCCTGGTGTGAGCAGGCCGCCGCCCAGCTCGACGAGATCTCCGACCGCCACGGCTGGGACCTGCGGGTCCATGTCTCGAAGACGGTCACCGACCCCTGGTCCGCCCACCACAACTCTGGAGCCCCCAACTGAACGCCGCGCCCGCCGACCAGATCCGACTCCTCGACGTCCAGGCTCTCGACGTACGGCTGTCCCAGCTCGCCCACAAGCGCAAGTCGCTGCCCGAGCACGCCGAGCTGGAGTCGCTGAACAAGGACCTCATCCAGCTGCGCGACCTGCTCGTCGCCGCGCAGACGGAGGAGGGCGACTGCGCCCGCGAGCAGACCAAGGCCGAGCAGGACGTGGACCAGGTGCGCCAGCGCTCCGCCCGCGACCAGCAGCGGCTCGACTCGGGCGCGATCACCTCGCCGAAGGACCTGGAGAACCTCCAGAAGGAGATCGTCTCGCTCGCCAAGCGGCAGGGCGACCTCGAAGACGTCGTCCTGGAGGTCATGGAGCGCCGCGAGTCCGCCCAGGAGCGGGTCTCCGAGCTGACCGACCGGGTCTCGTCGGTGCAGGCCAGGGTGGACGACGCGACCGCCCGCCGGGACGCGGCCTTCGGGGAGATCGACACCGAGGCCGCGTCCGTCGGCAAGGAGCGCGAGGTCGTCGCCGGGACCGTGCCCGCCGACCTGATGAAGCTGTACGAGAAGCTGCGCGGCCAGCAGGGCGGGGTCGGCGCGGCCCGGCTCTACCAGCGCCGCTGCGAGGGCTGCCACATCGAGCTCAACATCACCGAGCTCAACGAGGTGCGGGCCGCAGCGCCCGACGCCGTCACGCGCTGCGAGAACTGCCGCCGCATCCTTGTCCGCACCCCGGAGTCCGGCCTCTGATGGGTGAGCCTCTGATGCGCGAGCTGATCGTCGAGGCGGACGGCGGCTCCCGGGGCAACCCGGGTCCCGCCGGATACGGCGCGGCCGTACTCGACCCGGTGACGGGTGAGACGCTCGCGGAGCGCGCCGAGTACATCGGGGTCGCGACCAACAACGTCGCCGAGTACCGCGGGCTGATCGCGGGCCTCATGGCGGCGAGGGAACTCGCCCCCGGGGCGTCGGTGCGGGTCCGGATGGACTCCAAGCTGGTCGTGGAGCAGATGTCCGGGCGCTGGAAGATCAAGCACCCCGGCATGAAGCCGCTCGCCGCCGAGGCGGCGCGGATCTTTCCTGCCGGGCAGGTCCGCTACGAGTGGATCCCGCGCGAGAGGAACAAGCACGCGGACCGGCTCGCCAACGAGGCGATGGACGCGGGCAAGCGGGGCCGGCAGTGGGAGCCCTCCGCCTCGAGTGCCGTGCTCGCCTCCGGAGCGGCTTCCGGCACCGACGCGGACGCGGCCCGGATCGTCGGCGACGCGGCGGCGGGTGCGGCGAAGGCACGGGCGGCGCTGGCGGGGCTGCCGGGGCGGGGTGACGCGGGTGCTGCCGCGACCGCCGGCACGGGTGTCGCCGTGGCCGCGCGCACGGACGCGGTCCGTACGGCGCCGGTCGACGCGGTGCGCACAGCCCCGGCTGACGCGGACGAGGACGCTCCGGCCGTCGGCTGGGGGCCCGCGGACCTGGGGCCGCCGGCCACCTTCGTGCTGCTGCGGCACGGCGAGACGCCGCTGACCCCCGAAAAGCGCTTCTCGGGCAGCGGCGGTACCGACCCTGAGCTGTCCGAGGCCGGACTGCGCCAGGCCGAGGCGGCGGCGACGGCGTTCGCCGCGCGCGGCAGGATCCAGCACATCGTCTCGTCACCGATGGTCCGCTGCCGTCAGACGGCAGCGGCGGTGGGTGCCCGCCTCGGACTCGACGTGCGGGTGGACGAGGGCCTGCGTGAGGCTGACTTCGGTGCCTGGGAGGGCCTGACCTTCGCGGAGGTCCGCGAGCGGTACCCCGACGACCTCGATGCCTGGCTCGCCTCACCGAAGGCGGCCCCCACGGGTGGCGGCGAGAGCTTCGCCACCGTCGGCCGCCGCGTCGCCGCGACCCGGGACCGCCTGGTGGCGGAGTACCAAGGGCGCACGGTCCTTCTCGTCACCCACGTGACCCCGATCAAGCAACTGGTGAGGCTGGCCCTCGGGGCGCCCCCGGAGGCGCTGTTCCGGATGGAGCTGGACGCGGCGTCGCTGTCGGCGGTGTCGTACTACGCGGACGGCAACGCGTCGGTGCGTCTCCTGAACGAGACCTCGCACCTGCGCTGACGGGTTCCGCACGCCGTGGTGCCCCGCCCCCTCGTGTGCCCGTCGCACGGGGGGCGGGGGACCACGGGTGCGGTTGCGCTCAGTGGATCTCGGTCACGACGACGTCGAGGGCCCACGGCTTCCCGGCTCTCGCGGGAGCCTCCGCCTCCACCGTGTAGCCGAGGTCCCGCAAGGCCTCCACCAGCGCGGCGGGGTCCTTCGGCACGGCGGTGCCGGACTCCAGCAGGGCGCGCACGATGCGGCCCTTCGTCGCCTTGTTGAAGTGGGAGACGACCGAGCGCTTCTCCACCCCGTCCACCACCTGCGAGTGCAGCACCCGCACTGTCGCGGTGCGCCCCGCGAGCTCGCCCTTGGGGCGCCAGGCCGCCGTGTACGCCGACGACCGCATGTCCAGGACCAGCCCGTCCCCCGCGGCCTCGGGCAGCACCGAGGCCATCGGGGTCCGCCAGTACGCGCCCAGGGCCCCGAGTCCCGGCAGTTTCACGCCCATCGAGCAGCGGTACGAGGGGATCCGGTCGTCGATGTGGACCGCGCCCCACAGGCCGGAGAAGACCAGCAGCGACCTGCGGGCACGGCGGCGCGCCGCCGGGTCGAGGGTGGCGAGGCCGAGGGCGTCGTAGAGCACGCCGGTGTAGATCTCCCCGGCCGGACGCGCCCCGGCCGTCGCAAGTCCGGCGTTCTTCGCGATCTCCCCGCGCAGGCCCTCGCTGAGGCCCAGTACGTCCCGGGCCTTCTCCTCGTCGGCCCGGCACAGCTCGACCAGCTCACCGAGCACTGCCGCTCGCGCCTCGGCCAGTCCGGGCAGCGACAGGGTTTCCGGCTTCAGCGGCGCCCCACGGCCGGAAGCGGCCTTGCCCTCCGACGGCGGCAACAGCACAAGCACGGTGGTTCTCCTCTTGGTACGTACACGACGGGGCGGGGGTGCGGCCCCCGGCCAGGGTAGTCGTGCCCCGTACCGCTCATACCGGGGTGCGGTCCGTGCGGTCGGTGCGGCCCATGTGAGCCGTGCGAGCCCGGGTCAGGGCGGCGAGCAGCGCGCGGGCGTCGTCGGCGTGGCAGCGCACGGTGTGGACCCGGCGTTCCCGGCCGAGCAGCCCGACGGAGGTGACGGGCTCGGAGAGCTCCAGAGTGAGGGAGGTCTGAGCGCCGACGGCGAGGTTGAGCACGCCTTCCTCCTTCTTGTCGTGGGAGAAGAGCAGCTCGTACGAGACCGTGGCGATGCTTTCCAGCGGAATGCGTATGTCGACATGGGCGGCCTGGCGCAGCCGCAGAGTGTCCGCGCTGAGTACATGCGGACGGGCGGCGGACGCGGCGTACAGCCCGAGCATGAAGGCGACGGTGTACACGTCGAGTACGAGCACGATCTCGTGGACGACCGGCACGTCAGCGAGGAGAAACGACATCCCCACGGTCTCGACCACACAGACGAAGGTGAAACCGAGCAGCAGGGCGGCCCCGTCACGGGCGTGGCCGAACGCCTGGTCGTCCGGGCCGACTCCGTCCCGCCGCCGCGCGGCCCACAGGACGAGGCTCCACATCAGCCGCAGCTCGTGCCCAATGAGCCGCAGCACGGCACGGGGGACCAGCTCCTCGACGCACTCACGGGAGGTGCGGCCCTCGCGGCGCAGCCTCACGAAGGCGGCGGCTTCGGTCAGGAGGAGCAGCAGCACGACCACCTCGGCCGCGACCAGCACGGGTGCGGGCGGCCGGGTTCCGGCCACCAGGCAGACCATGAGCACCAGTTCGCCGGGGAGCACCGTGTAGGCGATCCCTCTGAGCAGCCGCGTCACCGGGTCCGCTCCATGACCAGGTGCAGAGCGCGGCGTACGACGGCGGCCTGGGCGGGGGAGAAGTCGGCGTACAGCGCGTCCATGAACCCGCCCTCCGGGACGTGGGTCATCTCCGCCGTGAGCTCGTCGGGCATGACATCCGCCAGCGCCTGCGCCGCCTGCTCCACACGCGGGTCGTCGGGCTCGGCGTCCGCGAGCGCGTCGAGCAGCGCGTACACCTCGTACACGCGGTCCACAACTCCCGGCGCCTCGGTCAGCCGCCGCATGGCCCCCACCAGCTGTTCGCGCCCGTCGCCGGGGGTGGCGGTGTCCAGCAGGGCGAGGATCTCCCGGTCCTTGGCGGCCATCGCCGAGGCGGGCCGCCCGGCCATGGCCTCGTCCACGTTCGCGAACAGCGCTGTCAACTCCGGCGACAGCGGACCATCGGCCGTCAGCCGCCCGGCCCGCGCCTGCGCCAGCAGCAATCCCAGCCGCCGCCGACGCTCGCCGAGCTGCTCCTGCTGCCGCGCGAGATCCTCGTCCAGCTCCTCCAGCACCTCCACCAGCTCCCGCCCGGCGTCGTCCGCGATGACATCCCGTACCTCGTCGAGCCCGAGCCCCAGCTCGGTCAGCCGCCGGATCCTGGCCAGCAGCACGGCGTCGCGCACGGAGTAGTCCCGGTAGCCGTTGGCCTGCCGCACGGGCTCGGGCAGCAGGCCCTGATGGTGGTAGTGCCGTACCGCCCGAGGGGTGACCCCGATGAGCGCGGCGATCTCTCCGATTCGCATGGGCCCAGTAGAAACCCTGACGCTGCGGCAAGGTCAATAAGCGAGGCTGCCACAGACGGGGTCGGTGGCGAACGGCCCCGGGGCCGGTGATGGTGTGCCACGATCGAGGGAACCAGTCCCCTTCTCACGAACGGCGGGTGCGGCGATGTCCCAGTCTGGCGAGCGACCGAGGAAGGAGCGCGACATGACTGCCATGCCGCATGAACCGCTCACGCAGGCGGACGTCCTGCTGGAGGGCTTCCTGGCGCTGGACACGCCGGAGGGCTTCCGCGCGGAGCTGATCGAGGGGGACATCGCTGTGACACCGCCGCCGGACGGGGACCACGAGGACTACATCAGTCTGATCGTGAAGCAGGTGATCAGGCGTTCACACACCGACATGGACTTCTCAGGACACAAGGGCCTCAGGCTGAGGAGCGCGCCCGACTGCTCCAGGGACCATGTCATCCCCGACGGGACGTTCGCGCCCACGGAACTGCGTCTGTTCCGCGGCGCCGACCCGTGGATGCCCGCCGACGGCGTAGCCATGGTCATGGAGGTGACCTCCACCCGCCCGCACCGGGACCGTGAGGCCAAGCGCCGCTCGTACGCACGGGCCGACATCCCGCTGTACCTGCTGATCGACCGCGACAAGTCAGAGCTCACGCTCTTCAGCGATCCCGACGGAGGTGACTACCTCCAGCAGCGCACGATCCACTTCGGCAAGGTGCTGAGTCTCCCCGAGCCCTTCGCCTTCGAGCTGGACACCGCCGAGTTCCTCTGAGGCTGTCCCGGCGTCTCCGGTCTCAAGGGTTGCCCGCTACCATGGTCACCACGGCAGACGAGCCGGGCGGACGGCCGCGTGGGGCCCCTTCGGGGAGTCTCCCGAGGAACGTCCGGGCTCCACAGGGCAGGGTGGTGGCTAACGGCCACCCGGGGTGACCCGCGGGACAGTGCCACAGAAAGCAAACCGCCGGGGACCTCGGTCCCCGGTAAGGGTGAAACGGTGGTGTAAGAGACCACCAGTGCTCAGGGTGACCTGGGCAGCTAGGTAAACCCCACCCGGAGCAAGGTCAAGAGGGAGCGCCTCGGCGCTCCTGCGCGGACGATCGAGGGCTGCCCGCCCGAGTTCGCGGGTAGACCGCACGAGGCCGGTGGCAACACCGGCCCTAGATGGATGGCCGTCTCCCCGGCGACCGCGAGGTCTCCGGGTGACAGAACCCGGCGTACAGCCCGACTCGTCTGCCCCCTTAAGGTTCTGACCTGGGCTTTCCCCTAGATTCCTTGATCCGGCTCATCGCTGGGGAGAATCAGAGTCCGGCGAGATCGGGAGAGTGGTAGGCGGCGCCATCCAAGCGCCCAACGCGGCCAGCGCCCGCTTCCCGGAGGGGACGGGCTCGGCGGCGCCAAGACTCGGGCGTATCCGGCTGCGACCTGAATGGCCGTCACCGCGGCGGAGCGACTGGGTCGCGGCCGCCGCGGGGCCGACCGGTGCCTGGCCGTCACCCGTCTCGTGCGTGCGAGGGCGGGGCAGTGGTTCGGGTGACGTACTGGCTCAAGCGACGTACTGGTACGGGATGCCTGGGCTGGTGCCCGCCGGGGTGCGCACGACAACCGTCGCCGCTCCCGGAATCCCTGCGGGGGCGATGGCGACGACCTGGGTGTTGGAGACCGCGGTGAAGGGCACCGGAACGCCCGCGAAGCGCACTTCGTCGGCATAGGTCAGGTTGCTGCCGGTGATGGTGACGACGGTTCCGCCGAGAGAGGGACCCGATGAGGGGTCGAGGCTGCTGAGGGACGGGTTCGCGAGGTAGGTGTAGTAGGCGTCTCCCAGCCCGTTGGTGCTGGTGCCGCCCGGGGTGGTGACGGTGACGGCCACGGTGCCCGATCCGCTGGGGGCCAGTGCGGTGACCTCGGTGTCGGAGTCGATGCTGATGCCGGCGGCCGTACCGGCTCCGAAGCGGACGGTGCTGGTGAGAGTCAGGTTGCTGCCGGTGATGGTGACGGAGTTTCCGCCGGCGAGGGGGCCCTTGTCCGGGCTGACCGTGCTGATGACCGGAGGCGCGATGTGGAAGTAGGGCAATGGATTGCTGACACCGCCCGGCGTGGTGACCGTGACGTCGGCGGGGGCGGCCGGCCCCGCCGGCGCGGTGACGGTGACCTGGGTGGAGGAGTTGCCGATGATGACGGCCGGACTCGAGTCGAACTTCACCGCGGTGGCCCCTGACAGGGCACTGCCGATGAGGGTGACCGTGTTTCCCCCCGAGGTCGGCCCCCGGCCGGGTGTCAGGGAGCTGAGTACCGGGGTCGCGATGTAGGTGTAGGCGACGCCGTTGCTCGTGCCCGACGTCGCGACGACCGTGACGTTGACCGTCCCGGAGCCCATCGGCGACGTGGCGGTGATCTGGCTGGTGTTGATCACCATGAACGCGGCCGGGACGGTTCCGAACCTCACCGCGGTGACCCCGGTGAAGCCGCTGCCGTTGATTGTCACCGCGGTCCCTCCCGCGGCCGGTCCCGTGTTGGGATTGAGACTGCTCACTACCGGAGCCATGAGACCTGTTCCTTCCTGTGCTCCTCAGAATGCTGCGCCCTGGCTGACGTGTGTCGGCCAGGGCGCAGCGGGTTCACACTCGGCGGTCATCAGGTCGTGCCCGACCGGCCGGGGAGGTACTGACGACCCGTTGGCGCTGAGCCGGCGGGGCCGGGAGATCAGATGACGGTGAACACGTCACCGGCGACGATCGCGGTCTGGCCGCCCGGAGTGGTCGCCCGGACGTCGTATGTGCCCGTGGCGAGCCCCGGTGGGACGGTGGCGACCAGTGTCGTGTCGGAGAAGCTCGAGAAGTCGGCGCCGACCGCGGCACCGCCGCCCGTGGGGGTGAAGGTCACGCTGCTGACATCCACCAGGTTCGTTCCGGTGACAGTGGTGTCCGAGCCGACCGGACCTGAGGTGGGAGCCAGGCTGGTGACGGTCGGGGCGTCGTAGTAGGTGTACTGGGTGGGGGCGCCGAGAGAGATGCTGGTGCCTCCGGCGGTGGTGACGGTGCAGTCCACCGTGTCGAAGGTGGCACCGCCGAAGGCGCCGTGCGCGGGGCAGGTGACGGTCAGTTCGCTGTCCGACAGGACCGTCAGCGCGGTGCCGGCGCCCACGGCGCCGAACGTCACCCCGGTCGCGGTCAGCAGGCCGCTGCCGTAGACACTCAGGGAAGTGGCTGTCGCCGGACCGTTGTTGGCGCTGAGGCCGGTGGGTGCCGGGGGATCGATATAGAAGAACGACAGCGAATTGCTAGTCGAAGTTCCCGCGCTGACACTGACGTTGACCTGGCCGGGGCACAGCACCGGGATGACGACGGTGACGGTGGTGGCGCCGACCGTGGCGGGGTTGATCTTCTTCGTTCCGAAGTTCACCTTGGTCGTACCCGACAGGCCCGTGCCGGTGAGGGTGAGGGTGATTCCGTTGTGGCTCTGGGTGGGTGTCAGTGAGGTGAGAGTTGCCATGACGGGTCTCCTTGAGCTCGTTGTGCTCCCGTGGTAGGAGGCGTGCGGCTGACCGGGTGTGGTGCGAGTCCGCGGCTTCACGGCATGTCCCGGGCGATTGCGGCGGGATGTGAAGCCGGGTGGTGGAACCGATGGGCTGCCACAGCGCTTCGAGCGTGCGCAGCGGGGCCGACGGCGGTAGGCGAGTGGGGCGTCACGAAGCCGTGAGGCAGGAGTCGTACGGTGGAACGGTCCGCGTCTCGCCGGGATGGTCTGCTGGTCCTCGCGCAGGGGACCGGCCACCCGGAGCGAATCGCCGACGGATCGAATGATCCTGACGGATCGGAGATCCAGCCGATCGGTCGATCTAGGCGGTCCGTCTCGCCTGAATCTGATTCAACCCGATGAATGCCATCACCAACAGAGCGTATTCGGAGCATCAGAGACTTATGTGATTGTCATGCTAACTTCGAATGCATCTATTTGTGCGCGGGGGTGCGCCGCTGTTCCGCCCTTGCGTGTATTCGCTCTCCAGTGAGCGAGAATCGCCAGGCCTTTCCTCCTTTGCTGCCCTGCTCTGTATTGAGCCCCTGAGCTGCGCATCTGTCCAGGGTTCGGGTCCTGTCATCGGAGGCGTCCGCGGTGGATTCGGCGAATTCACGCCCTGTGGCACGCCGCTTTTGCCGGTGTTTATGAACTCGAAATCAGCCACCCGTTGTCGGCCGCGGACGATGTCCGGTCTGGTTGGCCGATACTCCCATTCGGGGTTCGGCCGGACCGGGTCAACCCACGCTCGTGACTCGGGCGGATCCGCGAATGGGTGCGTGACCGCAAGCCGGGTGGCTGGACGACGGTCCGTCACCCCGCGTCCGCCGGCGGCGCCGAGGCGACGGTCACCGTCCTTCCGGCGCCCGAGACCGGGTTGACGCCGCCGACGGGTGGGGGCGGGCCGCCGGTCAGGAGAGGGTGCGGTCGGCCCAACCAGAGCCGACGCGGACCCGGTTGCCGAAGGTGCCCTGGCCGGTGCCCGGGTTGAGCCAGGCCGTGCCGTCGGTGTCGATCGAGAGCAGGTCTGCCTTGGTGTCGCCGTTCAGGTCGGCGGCGCCGAGGACCTGGCGGTAGGACTTGCCCCAGTCACGGAAGACCAGGACGCGGTCGGCGAGTCTGCCGGTGCCGGTGCCGTTGTAGCGCCACAGTTCGCCGGAGCCGTCGAGGGCAAGCACGTCCCCGTGCCCGTCGCCGTTGAGGTCTCCGGCGCCGATCACCCGGGTGTAGCTCTTCCATGCGGAACGGATCTTGACGCGGGAGGCGAATCCCGCGCTGCCGTCGCCCTTGTACAGGTAGATGTCTCCGGTCGCGGCCGAGCGGGCCAGCAGGTCGGTGCGGCCGTCGCCGGTCAGGTCGCCGGGGGTGGTGAGGACGTCGTAGCCGCGCCAGTCGCCGCCGGCCTTCCTGTACGGGGAGTTCGGCGCGGGCAGCCGGCCCGCCGGGGTCTGGTACATGCGCGCCTCGCCCGTGGGCAGCACGGCGAGGACGTCGTTGAGGCGGTCCCCGTTCAGGTCGCCGAAGCCGGTGAACCGGGTGCCGGCGGGCCAGCCGGTGGTGACCGCGCCGCTGTGCACGGTGCCCGCGGCGAGGTGGCCGGCGGCGTCGCCGTCGTAGCGGGTCAGGGTGGTGCCGGTCAGGGCGAGCAGGTCGGCGCGGCGGTCGTCGCCGTAGTCCCGGGCACGGGGCAGCGCGCGGCTGGTGCCGGAGACGGTGTGCAGCGGTCCGCCGACAGCGGAGGTGTCGGACCAGAGCGCTGTTGGGCGGGTGCCCGCGACCGTGACGGCGCCGCCGACGGTCCGGGTGCCGGTGGTGGTGGCCAGCGTCTTGGGGGCCGACCAACCACCGCGGGTGCGGAAGCCGGACACGAAGCGGTACTTGCCGTTGCCGATGGACACGGCCCACGCGGCGTGCACGGTGCCGTCGGTGGCGATACCGGAGCTGACGGCGTTGCCGGTCGAGCCGAGGGGGCGGCGGGCGTCGGCCTGCTCGACGGCGCCCCAGGAGCCGGTGCCGGCGGCGCGGGTGGTGGAGACCACCGCCTTGCCCGTGGCTCCGAC
The DNA here is from genome assembly GCF_042724175.1 of Streptomyces sp. NPDC127084. Lineage (NCBI taxonomy): Bacteria > Bacillati > Actinomycetota > Actinomycetes > Kitasatosporales > Streptomycetaceae > Streptomyces > Streptomyces sp. NPDC127084. Next base: position 6,949 of record NZ_JBHXFA010000047.1, on the reverse strand, counting down.
GAGGGTGACGTCGCCGTTCGGGGCGGTCAGCGGACGGGGCAGGGCGCGGGGGGCGTACCAGCCGGTGAGCCCGGTCTGCTCGGGGGCGCTCCACGTGTCACCGGAGCCGGCCTTGCGGGCGAAGCGGACTGGGCCGCCGGAGCTCGCCCACAGGAGAGTGAGGCCGCCGGCCGGATCGGCGTCGAGGCGGAGGGCACCGGGCTGGGTGCCGGTGAGGGGGGACAGGGCCTCGGCGGGGCCCCACGTGGTCGCGCCGGCCTTCCGCTCCATGATCCGGGAGTGGTACGAGGGTCCGTCCGGGGACACGGAGCCCCCTTCGCCGTGGCGGTCGCCGAGATTCCACGCGATGGCCGCGTTGCCCGCCTTGTCGATGGCGGCATGCAACCCGGTCAGGTAGACCTCCCAGTCCTCGTCCACGGCTTCGCTCGTGACCGTGTCGAACACGGTGGACGCGGACCAGGCGCCGCCGGGAGCCGGACGCTCGGACATACGCATTTCGACGCCGCCCGGGATCCTTTCGGCCCAGACGGCGGTGAGGCGGCCGGTGGCGCTGCCGAAGACCAGCGGATGCTCGGTCCGGGCGGAGAGGGTGGCGACGGTCGTCGGGGTGGACCAGAGGGTGGCGCCGGGGGCCAGGGTGGCGGCCTTCAGCAGGTTCCTTCCCTCCGGGAGGCGTTCGAGCCAGTAGGCGACGAAGGAGCCGTCGGCCTGCGGGACGAGGGCGCTGCGGTAGTCGGCCGCGGTGGACAGGGTCCTGGGCGCGGCCCAGGCGGTGGCGCCCGCCGGGCGGATCTGGACGGTGAGCCGGCGGACCTCCGCAGTCTGCGCCGGGTCCTGCGGCTGGTCGCGCAAGGCGACGAGGGCACCATCGGGGCGGGCCTGCAGGTCCAGGACGCCGTGCTGGTCGGCGGGGGCGAGCTCGGTGGCCGTGCTCCAGACTCCGGGCTGTACGGGATCGGTGGCCACCGCGGCCGTACCGGGCGCGGTGCCCGCGTTCGGCGCGGAAGCCGCTTCGATGGACAGCGCCCCCACCAGGCTTCCGCTCAGCGCGAGTGCGAAAGCACCTCTGATGACGTGCGTGCTCATGATCCGGCCCCCCAGGTCAAGATTTGATGATCAAATCTTGTGTGGATCTTATATGGCCGCAGTGACGCTCAGGCTTGGAGCCGGACGCTGCCGCCGTCCCGTCCGCGGAGGGTCGTGGCGGCCTGCGGTCAGCGCCGCTGTGCAGGGGGCGGTTGCTCGGCGAAGGAGATGCGGTAGGCGCGTGGGCTGGTCGCCAGGCGGGATGTGAAGTGCTGGCGCATGGTGACCTCGCTGCCGAAGCCGCACCGGCGGGCGACCTCCGGCATGGGCAGGTCGGTGCGTTCGAGGAGTTTCTGGGCTGCCGCGATGCGGCGGTCCAGAAGCCAGCGCAGGGGGGTGGTTCCGGTGACCGCCGCGAAGTGCCGGGCGAAGGAGCGCGGCGACATCCCTGCGCGCGCGGCGAGTGAGGTAACGGTGAGCGGCTCGTCGAGATGTGCCAGGGCATAGGCGCGTACCTCGGCAAGCGCGTCCGCGTCGCGGTGGGTGTGCGGGGTCGGGTGCTCGATGAACTGGGCTTGGGTGCCGGTCCTGAACGGTGCCGTGACCATGGAGCGGGCGACAGTCGCCGCCGCCTCCGCGCCGTGCGCGGCGCGCACCAGATGCAGGCACAGGTCGATGCCGGCGGCGGTGCCGGCGGAGGTCCACAGATTGCCGTCCTCGATGAACAGGGCGTCCGGCTCGACCCGGACCCGGGGGTGGCGTGCCCGCAGCAGGTCGGTCAGTGCCCAGTGGGTCAGCGCCCGGCGGCCGTCGAGCAGCCCCGCCTGGGCGAGTGTGAAGGCGCCGCCGCACAGCGCGGCGATGGTGGTGCCCCGGGCATGGGCGCGGCGCAGTGCCCCGAGGACCGGCTCGGGTGCCGGGGTGGCCTGGTCGTCCAGGCCCGGCACCAGGATCAGCTCGGCGCGGGGCAGCCAGGCGAGGGTGCGGTCCGGAGTGAGCGCCAGCCCGCCGTGCATCGGTACGGGTTCAGGGCCTGCGGCCACCCGGCGCAGCTCGAAGGCGGGCACCCCGCGGTCGGTTCGGTCCGCGCCCCACACCTCGGTGATCACCGAGACGTCGAAAGCCCGGATGCCGGGGAAGGCGAGCAGGGCGATGCGGTGGGTCGGTACCGGTCGGGTCATCCTGGCAGTAAACCATCGATCGCTGTCTTCTTGCCTTCTGTGAGCGAGTCCGGAGGGGAGGCAGGATCGTGGTCATGGAGATCACGCAGAACGCGGCGCTGGTAGTGGTGGACGTGCAGAAGGGCTTCGACGAGTCGGAGTTCTGGGGAGCGCGCAACAACCCGGCCGCGGACGAGAACATCGCCTCGCTGATCGCGGCCTGGCAGGACACGGACCGGCCGGTCGTCTTCGTACGGCACGACTCGGAGCACCCCGGCTCGCCGTTGCGGACCGGATACGAGGGCAACGACTTCAAGGAGTACGTCGAGGAGAGGCGCGGCAAGGGCGGCGGGCCGGAACTGCTCGTCACCAAGTGCGTGAACTCGGCGTTCTACGGCACCCCCGACCTCGCCGAGTGGTTCGAGGCGGTGGGCATCACCCAGGTCGTGCTGGCCGGTATCCAGACCAACATGTGTGTGGAGACCACCGCCCGCATGGGCGGCAACCTCGGCTATGACGTGCTGGTCGCCCTCGACGCCACCCATACCTTCGATCTGGCGGGCCCGGACGGCTGGCACCTGACGGCCGAAGAACTGGCCCGGGCCAGTGCCGTCTCGCTGCACGGCGGCGGTTTCGCCCGGGTGGTGGCGACCGGCGAGCTGCTGACCGCGGTCCGCTCCTGAGCGCCGGCGAGGAGTCCGCCGCCGATCGAAGCCGCCGCCGATCGAAGCCGTAGCCGGTCGAAGCCGCCGCCGCCGAGGCTGTCGCCGGTGGGGCGGCTCCGGCCCGTTTCAGGGGGCCGGAACACCACCCGGCTGGGCCCGTCAGCCCAGCGCCTTGTCCAGGTTGAATGCCGCGCTGATCAGCGAGAGATGCGTGAACGCCTGCGGGAAGTTGCCGTTCTGCTCGCCCGTGCGGCCGATCTCCTCGGCGTACAGGCCCAGATGGTTCGCGTACGTCAGCATCTTCTCGAATGCCAGCCGGGCGTCGTCCAGTCGGCCGGCGCGGGTGAGGGCCTCGACGTACCAGAACGAGCAGATCGAGAAGGTGCCCTCCTCGCCGCGCAGACCGTCAGGGCTGGCCTGGGGGTCGTAGCGGTAGACCAGGGAGTCGGAGACCAGTTCGTCGCCCAGTGCGTCCAGGGTGGAGAGCCACTTCGGGTCGGTCGGCGAGATGAACTTGCTGAGCGGCATCATCAGCACCGAGGCGTCGAGTACGTCGCTGCCCTCGTGCTGGACGAACGCCTTGCGTTCGGCGGACCAGCCGCGGTCCATGATCCGGCGGTAGACGCGGTCGCGTGACGCGCCCCAGCGGGCCAGGTCGGCGGGCAGGCCCCGGCGGCGGGCGATACGCATGGCGCGTTCGATCGCCACCCAGCACATCAGGCGTGAGTAGAGGAAGTTCTTACGTCCGCCGCGGGTCTCCCATACGCCCTCGTCGGGCTGGTCCCAGTGCTCGCAGACCCAGTCGACCAGCTCGCAGACGGTGTCCCAGTGGGCACTGGAGATCGGTTCGCCCCACTTGTCGTACAGGTAGATCGAATCGACCAGCGCCCCGTAGATGTCGAGCTGGAGCTGGTCGACGGCGCTGTTGCCGATCCTGACCGGGGCGGAGCCCAGATAGCCCTCGAGGTGCGGCACCTCCAGCTCCGGCAACTCCTTGCGGCCGTCGACCCCGTACATGATCTGCAGGGGACCGGCGGCGGACCGCGAGACGCAGACATGGTCGGTCAGGAAGCCCATGAAGGCCCGCGCCTCGTCGGTGAAGCCCAGCCGCAGCATGGCGTAGGCGCAGAAGGCGGCGTCGCGGATCCAGACGTAGCGGTAGTCCCAGTTGCGCTCGCCGCCGATCTGCTCCGGCAGGCTGGTGGTCGGGGCCGCCACGATGGCGCCGGTCGGGGCGTAGGTGAGCAGCTTGAGGGTCAGGGCCGAGCGGTGGACCATCTCGCGCCAGCGTCCCCGGTAGCGGGACTTCGACAGCCACTGCCGCCAGTAGCGGACCGTGGAGTCAAACAACTGCTCGGCCTCGGCCACGGCGCAGCCGCGCGGCTCGACCGGTCCGCCGACCCGGTCCAGCGCGAACACGGCGGTCTCGCCCTCGCTCAGCTTGAACAGCGACCACACATCCCGGCCGTCGCTCTCCACCGGCACACTGGCCGTGAGCGCGAGGCTGAAGGCGGGCGACTCGAAGACCGGGCAGCCGCCGTCCGTGCGTACGGTGTGCTGCTGGGCCCCGTAGCCGAAGCGGGGCGCCACGACGGCGCGGAACGGCAGGGTGCCGCGTACGCAGACCACCCGGCGGATCAGCCGGTGGCGGTCCGCCTCCACGCCGTCGTCGGTGACCGGCATGAAGTCCTGGACCTCGCCCACCCCGTCCTCCGCGAAGAAGCGGGTGATCAGCACATTGGTGTCGGGGAAGTAGAACTGCTTGGTCCTGACGGGTACGTCCGGGGCGAGTTCGAAGCAGCCGCCCCGCTCGGCGTCCAGGATCGACGCGAAGACACTCGGCGCGTCGAAGCGGCCGCAGCAGTACCAGTCGATGGTGCCGTTGGTGCCCACCAGGGCGGCGCTGCGCAGGTCGCCGATCAGACCGTGCTCGGAGATCGGCAGATAGCGGGGGGAGTCCCTTCGGGCCGGGGCACTTCTGCGTGCTTCAGTCACGGGTCCTCCTCCGCCTGGCGACATACACCCCCGTATCCCCCTATTCCCCCCATTCGTACTATTCGAGCATTCTCATAGTAGGCCGGGCGGCGGTGCGTGCCCTGGTGGGCGTCGAGACAGGTCAGCCGATACGCGCTCCCGTGCCCCCGACACGGACCCGCGGGTCCCCGGGGCGCAGCGTCACCGTGAGCACGCCGGGGCGGCCCAGGTCCTCGCCCTGGTGGAGGGTGAGGATGGTGTCCTCCGCCGCGTCGCCAGGGAACAGCCCCAGCTCGCGGGCGTACGCGCCGAAAGCGGCGGCCGCCGCGCCCGTCGCCGGGTCCTCGACCACGCCGCCGACCGGGAACGGGTCGCGGACATGGAACACATCGGCCGACTCCCGCCACACCAGCTGCAAGGTCACCAGGTCCAGGCGCCGCATCAGGGCCGCGAGGCGGTCGAAGTCATACGCGAGGTCCGCGAGACGGGCGCGGGTCGCCGCTGCGAGCACCAGATGGCGCGCTCCCGCGTAGGCGATACGCGGCGGCAGGGCCGGGTCCAGGTCGGCGGACGGCCAGTCGAGCGCCGCCAGCGCCTCGGCCAGATCGGCGTCGGCGATCTCCTCGATCTTCGGCTCGACGCTGGTGAGCGTGGCCCGCAGCGCCCCGCCCTCGTCCTCGGCCACCGTCACCGGGACGGTCCCCGCCCTGGTCGCGAACACCAGCTCACCCGGACCGGTCCGCTCGGCCAGCGCGATGGCCGTGGCGACGGTGGCGTGCCCGCAGAACGGCACCTCGACCTGGGGGCTGAAATAGCGGATGGTGTAGGCCCGTATACCGGATGTGCCGTCGGTGGGGGCTGTGCCGCCACCGGCCAGCTCCTCGGGCGGCGGGGTCAGGAACGCGGACTCCGAATAGCCGAGCTCTGCGGCGATCCGCAGCATGTCGGTGTCGTCCAGGCCGGTGGCGTCCAGCATCACACCAGCCGGGTTCCCGCCCTCGGGGTCGGCGGAGAACGCCGTGTAGCGCAGTACTTCCTGGTTATGCGTTGTCGTCATGTGGAGGGAACCGCGTGTGATCACCGGATGTTCCCGCGCCGTCGCGGTGGATGTCAGCCGCGCCCGATATAGGGCATGTTGGTCGCCATGACCGTCGCGAACTGCACGTTCGCCTCCAGCGGCAGCTCCGCCATATGCAGCACCGTCCGCGCCACGTCCGCCACGTCCATCACCGGCTCGACCGCAGTACGCCCGTCGGCCTGGAGGATCCCGGTCCGCATGCCCTGGGTCATGTCGGTCGCGGCGTTGCCGATGTCGATCTGACCGCAGGCGATCCGGTAGGCGCGCCCGTCCAGGGACAGCGACTTGGTCAGGCCGGTGATCGCGTGCTTGGTCGCCGTGTACGCCGCCGACATAGGGCGCGGCACATGGGCGGAGACGGATCCGTTGTTGATGATCCGGCCGCCCCGCGGATCCTGCTCCTTCATGACGCGGAACGCGGCCTGGGCGCACAGGAACGCCCCGTTGAGGTTGGTGTCCACGACCGAACGCCATGTCTCGTACGGGAGTTCATCGACCGGCACGCCGCTCGCGCCGAACGTGCCCGCGTTGTTGAACAGCAGGTCCACCCCGCCGAAACTGTCCCGGGCCGCCGTGAACAAGCCCGCGACGGCTTCCGGTGAGGTGACATCGGTCGGGACGCAGAGCACGTTCACCGCGTCCGACCGGGACGCGGAGGCGGCCATCGCCGCCGTCTCCTCCAGCGGTTCCGCCCGCCGTCCCGCCAGCGCGACCGACCAGCCCGACGCCGCGAGCGCCAGCGCGACACTGCGGCCGATGCCCGAACCCGCGCCGGTGACCACGGCACTCTTCCGCCTCGCGTCGTCCATGAGCCCGCAGCGTACGTCAGCGTGCGCGCGTCGCGGGGCGCACACCCACCCGAAACCGGGTGGTTCGTATCGACGGACCAACTGAGAACATGGGGGCGATTTCATGGAAAGAGCGCGACAGGAGCCTTGGATGTCGGAAAACGAGCGCGGTGTCGTGGCTGCGCGGCGGGTGGGGTTCCTGGTGACGCTGGTGCTGGGCGGGCTGACCGCGCTGCCGCCGCTGTCCATGGACATGTA
>NZ_JBHXFA010000046.1:38957-45630 GCF_042724175.1 Streptomyces sp. NPDC127084 | reverse complement strand
CGCGCTCGACCCCCCCCCCGCCCCCCCGCGCCCCCCCCCCCCCTCGCGCCCAACGAATCGCCCCCCCCCCCCCCGCGCGCCCGCCGCCCCCCCGCCCCCCCCCTCTCAGGCTCTAGGAGCAGTCGCCTCAGGCGGCGACGACCTCGATGCCGAGCTTCGCGGCAACCTCGGGGTGCAGACGCACGGACACCTGGTGCGAGCCCAGGGTCTTGATCGGCGAACCGAGCTCAACGCGACGCTTGTCGACGTCCGGGCCACCCGCGGTCTTGATCGCCGAAGCGATGTCGGCCGGGGTCACGGAGCCGAACAGGCGGCCGGCGTCGCCGGAGCGAACGGCCAGACGCACCTTGACGCCCTCGAGCTTGGCCTTGATCTCGTTGGCCTGCTCGATGGTGGCGATCTCGTGGATCTTGCGGGCGCGACGGATCTGCTCGACGTCCTTCTCGCCACCCTTGGTCCAGCGGATCGCGAAACCACGCGGGACCAGGTAGTTGCGAGCGTAACCGTCCTTGACGTCAACGACGTCGCCGGCAGCGCCGAGGCCGGAGACCTCGTGGGTGAGGATGATCTTCATATCGTGGTCACCCTTCCCTTAGCGCGCGGTGGACGTGTAGGGCAGCAGCGCCATCTCACGGCTGTTCTTCACGGCCGTGGCGACGTCACGCTGGTGCTGCGTGCAGTTGCCGGTAACGCGGCGGGCACGGATCTTGCCACGGTCGGAAATGAACTTCCGCAGCATGTTCGTGTCCTTGTAGTCCACGTACGCGGTCTTGTCCTTGCAGAATGCGCAGACCTTCTTCTTAGGCTTGCGCACAGGCGGCTTCGCCATGGTGTTTCTCCTGTGTGATCAAGAAGTAGGGGTACGAGCTGCCCCGTGGTCCTGTCCCGAAGGGAGCAGGGCCTAGAAGGGGGGCTCGTCCGAGTAGCCGCCGCCGGAGCTTCCGCCCCAGCCGCCACCGCTGCCGCCCTGCTGCTGGCCACCACCGGCCGGCGCGCTCGTGGCCCAGGGGTCGTCGGCGGGAGCACCGCCGCCACCCTGCTGGCCACCACCGGGGCCGCCGCCCCAGTTGCCGCCGCCCTGCTGCTGGCCGCCGCCGTAGCCACCCTGGCCGCCTCGACCGGTGGTCTTGGTGACCTTGGCCGTGGCGTTCTTGAGACTGGGGCCGACTTCCTCGACGTCCAGCTCGACGACCGTGCGCTTCACGCCCTCGCGGTCCTCGTACGACCGCTGCTTCAGCCGGCCCTGCACGACGACGCGCATGCCTCGCTGGAGCGACTCGGCGACGTTCTCCGCCGCCTGACGCCAGACCGAGCAGGTCAGGAAGAGGCTTTCGCCGTCCTTCCACTCGTTGGTCTGACGGTCGAAGGTGCGGGGAGTCGACGCGACACGGAACTTCGCGACGGCCGCACCGGACGGGGTGAAGCGCAGCTCGGGGTCGTCGACAAGATTGCCGACGACCGTGATGACGGTCTCGCCTGCCATGGGTGAACCTCTCGGCGGGATTGCTTCTGGCTGCTTGCTGCTACTCGAACCCGATGACCTCTGAGCTAGGGGCTCAGTGGGTCTCGGGGCGGAGGACCTTGGTCCGGAGGACCGACTCGTTCAGGTTCATCTGGCGGTCGAGCTCCTTGACGACCGCAGGCTCTGCCTGGAGGTCGATGACCGAGTAGATGCCCTCGGGCTTCTTCTTGATCTCGTAAGCGAGACGACGACGGCCCCAGGTGTCGACCTTCTCCACCTTTCCGTTGCCCTCACGGACGACGGAGAGGAAGTTCTCGATCAGCGGGGAGACAGCGCGCTCCTCGAGATCGGGGTCGAGGATGACCATCACCTCGTAGTGACGCATGTGGAACCCACCTCCTTTGGACTCAGCGGCCACGGTCGTTCCGTGGCAGGAGGGTCGTGATGCGTGAGCATCGATGTCTACGAGTAAATCAGGGCCCACTGACAATCGGGCTCGAGAACCGAGAATCCGAGTGTGGGTCTGGGCAGACACCGGTGCAGACGGTACACAGTACCCGCACCACGCTTCCGGTTGAAATCCGGCGGCCCCAGGCCGCACCCTGTACACATCGGGTGTGGGCGGCGTCACAGTGCGCCGCCCTCCGGGAACGCGGGACCGCAGGACCGCCAGGAGGTGCTTCATGGCACAGACAATGCGCTCGAATCCCACAGGCTCCCTTCTCGCCACGGACGGAAAGCCCCACCCCCTCCAGGACACCCTGATGGTGGCCACCCTGGTGCTGGGCTTGGTTTCGCTCGTGACGGCGCAGTTCGACTTTCTGCACGTGCTCGCCTCGTGGACCGGCCTGATCGGCATCCTGACCGGTGGCTACGGCCAGTTCATCTCCGTCACGACCCGCGAGCGCTTCCTCACGGTGATCGGGCTCGGCGCCTCGGGCGTCGGCTTCTTCCTGGCAATGGCCCGCGGCGGCCTCTTCGGCGGCCTGATCGGCTACTGACCCGTCCCGCGGCCTTCCCGCCGTCCATACCCGGCCCGTCCGCCACCGCGGATTCCCCCACCCCGCGGCCACGCGGGGCGCTGCCCTGGACAAGTAGGCTTCCGGCGAGAGCTGGAACCCCTGTACCCATGGGGACAAACCTGCCGAGGAGCGCCCCGCATGAGCCTGACCCTGAGGACCATCAGCCGAGAGCAGCATCTGGCGTACATCCAGAGTCTGCCGTCGGCGAGCCACTGCCAGGTTCCCGCATGGGCGGACGTCAAGACGGAGTGGCGCTCCGAGAGCCTCGGCTGGTTCGACAAGAGCGGCGAGCTCGTCGGAGCCGGCCTGGTGCTCTACCGCCAGCTGCCCAAGATCAAGCGGTACCTCGCGTATCTGCCCGAGGGCCCGGTGATCGACTGGTACGCGCCGAACCTGGACGAGTGGCTGACGCCGATGCTGGCGCACCTCAAGAACCAGGGCGCGTTCTCCGTGAAGATGGGCCCGCCGGTGGTCATCCGCCGCTGGGACGCCCCGGCCATCAAGGCGGGTATCCAGGATCCGGATGTGAAGCGGCTGCGCGATGTGCAGGCCACCCACGTCGAGCCCCGCGCGTTCGAGGTGGCCGACCGGCTGCGCAGGATGGGCTGGCAGCAGGGTGAGGACGGCGGCGCCGGCTTCGGTGACGTCCAGCCCCGGTACGTCTACCAGGTGCCGCTCGCCAACCGCTCACTCGACGATGTCCTCAAGGGCTTCAACCAGCTCTGGCGGCGCAACATCAAGAAGGCCGAGAAGGCCGGGGTCGAGGTCGTCCAGGGCGGCTACGACGATCTCGCCGAATGGCAGCGGCTGTACGAGATCACCGCCGTACGCGACCGCTTCCGGCCCCGCCCGCTCTCGTACTTCCAGCGCATGTGGACCGTCCTCAACAACGAGGACCCCAATCGCATGCGCCTGTACTTCGCACGGCACAACGGCGTGAATCTCTCCGCCGCGACCATGCTCGTCGTCGGGGGGCACGTCTGGTACTCCTATGGAGCCTCCGACAACATCGGCCGTGAGTTCCGTCCGTCGAACGCGATGCAGTGGCGGATGCTGCGCGACGCGTACGCCATGGGGGCCACGGTCTACGACCTGCGGGGCATCAGCGACTCGCTGGACGAGACCGATCACCTCTTCGGTCTGATCCAGTTCAAGGTGGGCACCGGCGGCGAGGCTGTCGAGTACGTCGGCGAGTGGGACTTCCCGCTCAACAAGCTGCTGCACAAGGCACTCGACATCTACATGTCCCGCCGCTGACCCTTCCGCGGTCCCGACCGCCCGTCCGGGCTGTCGGCCGTGCGTGCGGCTCGGCCGCATCGATCCACCCTCATCGATCCACCTGTACGGATCCACCTGTACTGATCCACCCTGACCCCCCAGAAAGGTCCCGGTCCCGGCCATGGCGCTCTCCCTTTACGTCGACACCGCGCGCTGGCGGACGCACCAGAAGTCGGTGATCGACCAGTTCCCCGGCATCGTCCCGGTCTGCAAGGGCAACGGCTACGGCTTCGGTCATGAACGGCTCGCCGAGGAGACGACACGTGCCGGCGCGGACATGCTGGCTGTGGGGACGACATACGAGGCCGCGCGGATCAAGGACTGGTTCAGCGGTGACCTGCTCGTCCTCACCCCCTTCAGACGGGGCGAGGAGCCCGTACCGCTGCCGGACCGGGTCATCCGCTCCGTGTCGTCGGTGGACGGTGTGTACGCGCTGGTGGGCGCGCGGGTCGTCATCGAGTGCATGAGCTCCATGAAGCGCCACGGTGTCTCCGAGCAGGATCTGAGCCTGCTGCACGCGGCCATCGAGGACGTACGGCTGGAGGGCTTCGCCCTGCATCTGCCGCTCGACCGCACGGACGGTTCGGACGCGGTCGAAGAGGTCATCGGCTGGATGGATCGGCTGCGCAACGCCCGGCTCCCACTGCACACCATGTTCGTGAGCCATCTGCGAGCCGATGAACTGGCCAGGTTGCAGCAGCAGTTCCCGCAGACCCGGTTCCGTGCGCGGATCGGCACCCGACTGTGGCTGGGCGACCACGAGGCCACCGAGTACCGCGGCTCCGTTCTCGATGTGACGCCTGTGGTCAAGGGCGACCGGTTCGGCTACCGCCAGCAGAAGGCCGCGTCAGACGGATGGCTGGTCGTGGTGGCCGGTGGCACGTCCCATGGGGTCGGCCTGGAGGCGCCGAAGGCCATGCACGGTGTCATGCCGCGTGCCAAGGGCGTGGCCCGGGCGGGCCTGGCCACCGTGAACCGCAATCTCTCGCCCTTCGTCTGGGCGGGCAAGCAGCGCTGGTTCGCGGAGCCCCCGCATATGCAGGTCTCGATCCTGTTCATCCCGGCGGACGCGCAGGAGCCGCAGGTCGGTGATGAGTTGGTCGCCCATCTGCGTCACACGACCACCCAGTACGACCGGCTGGTCGACCGCTGAGCCAGGGGCCTGGCGGGCTGGGCCACTTGGTCTGGCGGCGCTGGGCCGTGACCCGGCCGTGGTTCGAGGAACGGCGCTGACCGGCAGCCTGACAGCCGGTCAGCCCGACGTGGGCCCGGTGCCCCAATCCACCCGTGGTGCCTCCACCGACTGGACGGTACGGGTCGCCAGGTGGGCAGCGCGGCCGAGCACGAACACATCCGGCGCCCGGTCCAGCACGCCCCCCGCGGGATCGTCGGACCCGTCCTGCCGTACGACATCGCGCTCCGGCATCAGGATGTCCCTGATGATCACGGCGCACAGGTAGAGGGTCCCCAGCAGGTGCGCGGCGATCGCCAGCTGGTAGCCCTCGGTCGGCAGGCCCTGGTGCTTGTCACCACTGGTCGTGTAGGCGAGGTACATCCAGATCCCCAGGAAGTACACGACCTCGCAGCCCTGCCAGATCAGGAAATCCCGCCAGCGGGGCCTGGCCAGTGCCGCGAGCGGGATCAGCCACAGCACGTACTGCGGTGAGTAGACCTTGTTGACGAGGATGAACGCGGCCACGACGAGGAAGGCCAGCTGACCGAACCGCGGCCTCCGCGGTGCGGTCAGGGTGAGCACCGCGATGCCCACGCACGCCAGGGCCATCAACACCTTGGCATAGTCGTTGACGAGGTCCACGTCCAGCTCCTGGCCGGTGCGCTGGGTGATGATCAGCCAGAACGACCCGAAGTCGACCTGCCGCTCCTCACTGAAGGTGTAGAACTTCTTCCACCCCTCCGGGGCGAGCAGCATCACGGGTACGTTCACCACCAGCCAGGCAGCGGCCGCGCCCAGCAGGGACGCGCCGAACGCCCGCCACTTCCCGGCCCGCCAGCACAGCACCAGCAGCGGGCCGAGCAGCAGCACGGGATACAGCTTGGCCGCGGTGGCCAGCCCGATGAGCACACCGAAGATCAGCGTCCGCCCCCGGGACCACATCAGCATCGCCGCGGCCGTGAGCGCGACAGCCAGCAGGTCCCAGTTGATGGTGGCGGTGAGGGCGAACGCGGGCGCGAGGGCGACCATCAGCCCGTCCCAGGGGCGGTTGCGCTGGGTGCGGCTGACGCATACCGCGATGACCACGGCGCAGACCAGCAGCATGCCCGCGTTGACCAGCCAGTACATCTGCTCGCGGTACTGGAGGTCCCCGTCGAAGGGTGCCGTAAGCCAGGCGGCGACCTGCATGAACAGGCCCGTCAGGACCGGGTATTCGAGGTACTCCATATCGCCGGACAGCCGGTCCAGGTACGGAGTGAGCCCGTCCGCGAAGCCGCGCCCGAGGAAGAGATGGGGGATGTCCGAATAGCAGGCGTGGGTGTACTGCGAGCTGGCGCCACGGAACCACGCCCAGTTGTAGCAGGGCAGCTTCTGCACCATGCCCAGGGCGAACATCCCGATCGCGACCAAGGCGATGACCCGCACCGGCGTGAACCAACTGCTGCCGACCCTCGCGAAACGGCCCAGCGGACCACCGATCAGCTCACTGCCGGCGGATGCGACCTCGTCCCGCCGCGTGGGGGGCACCACGGGCTGCTCCTGGTGCACGCTCGTCTTCTGTGGGCTCGGCATAGGTCACATCCTGCCGTACCACCCTGTCGGAGCCGCCTTCCTGTGGATAACGGCGAGGGCCGCCGCGCCGGGGGTCCCGGGGCGGCGGCCCGCGGGGGTGGTGCAGGGGGAACGCTGCGTCACCCGCCCCGTCCCCCGAAGTAGCCACCCGCGTCGGCGCCGTCG
>NZ_JBHXFA010000046.1:32370-38947 GCF_042724175.1 Streptomyces sp. NPDC127084 | reverse complement strand
CTGGGCCCCCGTTTTTTTTTGTGGGGACCCCAAATATCAAAAACCTCCCCACCCCCCTGTCCGCGCCCCCCTTCCGTGCTAACCCGGGGGGGCCCGCCCGGGCGGGGTGCCGGGGGCGCGGGCCCCTCGGTGGAGGTGCAGGGTGAACGCTGCGTCAGCCGCCCGGTCCCCCGAAGAAGCCACCGTCGTCGGCGCCTTCGTCGTTCCCGCCGTTGTTCCCCCCGTTGCCGTTGCTGCCGGGCGGCGGTGACGGGCTGGTGGTCACGCCCCCGTCCGTGGCGCCGCCGTCCGTCGTCCCTCCGATGTCGGTGCCGCCGTTGTCGCCGCCGCCGTCCTGGCCGCCGACGGGTTCGCAGTTCCAGTCGAAGCGCCCGCAGGTCTCCTCGGGGTCAGGCGACTGGGACGGCGACTTGGAGGGGCTCGCAGACGGGCTCTGAGAGGGTTCCTCGGAAGGCGTCACGGATACGGTCGGGGACGGGGAGGAGCAGGGCTTTCCGGCCCCGCAGACGGCCTCGGCGTCGAGCGGCTCCGGCTCGGGGAACGAGATCGCCTTCGTGCCCTTGAGCGCGACCGTCATGTAGTCCTTGAAGATCTCGGACGGGAACGACGCACCGTGGATCTTCTTCTGCCCGCCGGTCCCGAACATCTCCAGGAACTTGCGGTTCTTGTTCGCCGCGTTGTCGTCCATCCGGTACATGTCGATCGCCGTCACCAGCTGCGGCGTGTATCCCACGAACCAGGCGGACTTGTTGCCGTCGGTGGTGCCGGTCTTGCCCGCGACGTCGCGTCCGGGGAGCCGGGCGTTGGTGCCGGTGCCCTTCTCCACGACATCCTTGAGCACATCGGTCACATTGCTGGAGATGGCGGACGAGAAGGCCGTCTCGGGCTTGTCCTCGTGCTTGTAGACGGTCTCGCCGCCCTTCTTGACCTCGATCACCGAGAACGGGTCGTTCTGCTTCCCGTTGGCGGCGAACGTGGCGTACGCGCCCGCCATACGGATGGCGCTTGGGCTGGAGATACCGAGCGAGAACGACGGGACGTTGCCCTTGACCAGGCTCTCCTGCCTGAGACCCGCCTTGACCGCGGTCTGCCGCACATTGTCGATGCCGACGTCCATGCCCAGCTGGGCGAAGGGTGAGTTGGCCGAGTGGATCATGGCTTCGCGCAGGGTGATGTTCCGGTAGGACTCCCCGCCGTCATTGGTCTGGAGCCATTCCTCGTCCTTCTCGTTGCGCCAGACGGTGCCGTCGTAGTCCCTGATCTTGAGCTTGTTGATGCCGTTGTACTTGCTCTTGTCAGGATCGACACGCGTGCGGCTCTCCGCACCCTGGTCGTCACCGAGCGAGGGATCGCGCACACCGTCCTGCATGGCCGCGGCGAGCACGAAGGGCTTGAACGTCGAGCCGACCTGGGCACCGGTCTCGTCGGCGTTGTTGGTGAAGTGCTTGGTCGCGTCCGTACCGCCGTAGATGGCCTCGATCGCGCCGTTCTCCGGATTGACCGAGGCGCCGCCGAACTGGACGTGGGTGTCCTTGTCCGGGCGCTTCTCGGGGTCGATGTTCTCCTTGTAGACCTTCTGGACCGACTTCTGGAGCGCCTCCACCTTCTTCTTGTCGAAGGTGGTGTAGATCTCGTAGCCGCCCTTGCTCAGGTCGGTGATGCCCTGCTCGTTGTTGTTGATGAAGTTGGCCTTGGCCAGGTCCACCAGATAGCCGACCTGCCCGCCCAACTGGGCGTTCTTCTTCGGCTTCTGAACGTCGGGGAACTTGTTGCGGTACTTCTCACGCTCCGCCGCGTCGAGGCGCTTGTCCTTGACCATCTCGTCGAGGATCCAGGACCAGCGCTCGGTGACACGCCTGGTGTTGGCCTCCGGGGTGGCGGCCCTGTCGATCTCGGTGGCACCGGCCGGGTCGAAGTACGTGGCGCCCTTCAGAAGTGCCGCGAGGAAGGCGCACTGGCTGGCGTCGAGGTCCTTCGCGTCCTTGTCGAAGTACGTGCGCGCCGCCGCCTGGACTCCATAGGCGCCACGCCCGTAGTAGGAGGTGTTCAGGTAGCCGGCCATGATCTGCTCTTTGGACAGCCGCGTGTCCACCTTCATGGAGATGAAGAGCTCCTTGGCCTTGCGGCTCAGGGTCTGCTCCTGGTTCAGCATGGCGTTCTTGACGTACTGCTGGGTGATCGTGGAACCGCCCTGGGTCTGACCACCTCTCGCCATGTTGAGGACGGCACGGCCGATACCCATCGGGTCAATGCCGTCGTCGGTCTCGAACGACTTGTTCTCCGCGGAGATCACGGCGGACTTCATGGCCGACGGGATGTTGTCGGGCGTGAGGATCTGCCGGTTGACCTCACCGCCCGTGGCGGCCATCTGGGTGCCGTCTTTCCAGTAGTAGACGTTGTTCTGCGCCTCGGCAGCGTCGGCGGGATCCGGCACCACCACCACCGCGTAGGCGATGGTGCCCGCCGCCATCAGGCTGCCGGCGAAACCGAGCGCCAGACCGGTCACGAGCCTCCACGACGGCATCCAGCGCCGCCAGCCGTACTTGTTGTGCCGCGGGTAGTCGATCCACCGCCGCTTGGCGGGGTCGCCGCCCCGGCCGCGGCCGGGGCCACCCTGGCCGCCGCCTCCGGTACCGCGGCGTCCGCCGCCGTGGCCTCCGACTCCTGCTCCACCCGCCTCGGCGGCGCGTCTGCGCCCGCCACGTTGCGCTGCGCGCCGAGCCTCGGCGCGACCGCCGTACGGTTGCCCGTACGCGTCTGAAGGGGACCCGGTGGCTGCGCCCCCTTGCGGGGCTGCGCGGCGGCCTGTCGGCTGCTGGGCGGCACGCCTGGCCGCGGCACGTCCGCCACCCTGCGGCTGGGGCGGTTTGCGACGGTGCTCGCTCATCGAACGACTACTCCTCGGGCAGGCGTAAACGCCTGGAAGCGGCAGTGGTGATCCGGTCCCCCCGCAATCAATACGGACCAGCCCGCGATCGGGCTCATCCGTGTTGCATCCGGGAGGACGACGTTTGAAGGCGCCGCATGGTTCCCGGTGGTCTGCATGCCGCACAGCCTACGCATGGACGAAAACACCTTGAGCGTGAAATTCACCTCTAAACCGGCAAGTCCCCTGCTGCGAATTGACGGTGTGATGCCGGTCACGGGAGTCCCACTTGTCGCCGCAGGAACGTCGTTCTATCGTCTGGATGTATCGAGTCGATACATCAGAGCGGCATAAGCGCACCTGGAGTCCGGAGAGGCGGAGGAGGCGATCGATGAGCAGGCGTTCCGGCATCCTCGAGTTCGCCGTCCTCGGGCTGCTTCGTGAGGCTCCGATGCACGGATACGAGCTGCGCAAGCGGCTCAACACGTCGCTGGGGATCTTCCGGGCGTTCAGTTACGGGACGCTCTACCCCTGCCTCAAGACGCTGGTCGCCAACGGATGGTTGATCGAGGAGCCGGGCAGCGCGCCCGAGGACGCCCTGGCCGCCTCACTGGCAGGACGACGGGCCAAGATCGTCTACCGCCTGACCGCCGAAGGCAAGGAGCACTTCGAGGAGCTCCTCTCCCACACCGGCCCCGATACCTGGGAGGACGAGCACTTCGCGGCTCGCTTCGCCTTCTTCGGGCAGACGGAGCGTGAGGTGAGGATGCGTGTGCTGGAAGGCAGACGCAGCAGGCTCGAGGAGCGGCTGGAGAAGATGAGCGCCTCGCTCGCCCGTACCCGCGAGCGCCTCGACGACTACACGCTTGAGCTCCAGCGCCACGGTATGGAGTCCGTGGAGCGTGAGGTGCGCTGGCTGAACGAGCTCATCGAGAGCGAGCGGGCGGGACGGGACCAGCGCCGGTCCCCTTCCGCTGGGGACGAGGCTCGGCAGGGCACCACATCCGGAGAGACGGGCGGCCTGCCCCGGCATCGGGGGGCAGCGTCCCCGGAAGGGAGCCCCTCAGGGGCGCCCGACCAGCCGGATCCGTCCGATGACACCACCAAGTGAAACCCCGCGGAACACGCAGGGTCTCGTACGAGAACAAACAGGGACAGGGAGCAACCGGAATGGGTTCGGTTCGCGTAGCCATCGTCGGCGTGGGCAACTGCGCCGCCTCGCTGGTGCAGGGCGTCGAGTACTACAAGGACGCCGACCCGGCCTCCAAGGTGCCGGGGCTGATGCACGTCCAGTTCGGCGACTACCACGTCCGGGACGTCGAGTTCGTGGCCGCCTTCGACGTCGACGCGAAGAAGGTCGGCCTCGACCTCGCGGACGCCATCGGTGCCAGCGAGAACAACACCATCAAGATCTGCGACGTGCCGACCACGGGTGTGAAGGTCCAGCGCGGCCACACCCTCGACGGTCTGGGTAAGTACTACCGCCAGACCATCGAGGAGTCGGCCGAGGCTCCCGTTGACATGGTCCAGGCCCTCAAGGACCAGCAGGTCGACGTGCTCGTCTGCTACCTGCCGGTGGGCTCCGAGGAGGCGGCGAAGTACTACGCACAGTGCGCCATCGACGCCAAGGTCGCCTTCGTCAACGCGCTCCCGGTCTTCATCGCGGGCACCAAGGAGTGGGCTGACAAGTTCACCGAGGCCGGAGTGCCGATCGTCGGTGACGACATCAAGTCCCAGGTCGGCGCCACCATCACGCACCGCGTCATGGCGAAGCTGTTCGAGGACCGTGGTGTGATCCTGGACCGCACGATGCAGCTCAACGTCGGCGGCAACATGGACTTCAAGAACATGCTGGAGCGCGAGCGCCTGGAGTCCAAGAAGATCTCCAAGACCCAGGCCGTCACCTCCCAGATCCCGGACCGCGACCTCGGCGAGAACAACGTCCACATCGGTCCTTCGGACTACGTGGCCTGGCTGGACGACCGCAAGTGGGCGTACGTCCGCCTTGAGGGTCGCGCCTTCGGCGACGTCCCGCTGAACCTGGAGTACAAGCTCGAGGTCTGGGACTCCCCGAACTCGGCCGGTGTCATCATCGACGCCGTGCGCGCCGCGAAGATCGCCAAGGACCGCGGCATCGGCGGCCCGATCCTCTCCGCGTCCTCGTACTTCATGAAGTCCCCGCCGGTCCAGTACTTCGACGACGAGGCCCGCCAGAACGTCGAGAAGTTCATCAAGGGCGAGGTCGAGCGCTAAGCACCCACGTCCTTCCTGGACTCCGGTGCACACGTCCCTTCCGGACGCCTGAGGGTCCCCGTGGCATCTGCCCGGGGGCCCTCGTTCTGTGTGACGCTGGCGCACATGCCTGTCGTAGGTGATCTGCGCGTACTCATGCGGTTCTCCGGCTTCCGCCGTCTACTGGCCGTACGTCTGCTGTCCCAGGCGGCCGACGGGGTCTACCAGGTCGCACTCGCCACCTATGTCGTCTTCTCACCGGAGCGGCAGACCTCCCCGACCGCGATCGCTTCGGCCATGGCCGTACTGCTGCTGCCGTACTCGCTCGTCGGCCCCTTCGCCGGGGTGCTCCTGGATCGCTGGCAGCGCCGCCAGGTCTTTCTCTACGGCAATGTGCTGCGTGCCGCGCTCGCCGCCGTCACCGCGCTGCTGATCGTCGCCGCTCTCCCGGACTGGCTCTTCTACGCCTCCGCCCTCTGTGTGACGGCCATCAACCGCTTCATCCTGGCGGGGCTGTCCGCCTCCCTGCCGCGAGTGGTCGATGAGGACCGACTGGTGATGGCCAATTCGCTGTCACCGACCGCGGGGACCATCGCCGCGACCGCCGGTGGCGGACTCGCGTTCGCTGTACGCCTGGTAGCGGCCGACTCTGATGCGGCAGTCGTCCTCCTGGGCGCCGTGCTGTACCTCTGCGCCGGACTGGCCTCGCTGCGGATGGCTCGTGCACTACTCGGCCCGGATCCCGAGCAGCTGCAGCCACGGCTGACGGCGGCACTGGCCTCCACCGCGCGCGGGCTCGTCGGCGGGCTTCGCCATCTCGCGGAGCGCCGGGCCGCCGCAAGGGCGCTTGGAGCGATGAGCATCTTCCGCTTCTGCTACGGCGCGCTGACCGTCATGGTGCTGACGCTGTGCCGGCACGCGTGGTCGGCGACCGAGGAGCAGGGACTGACCCTGCTGGGCTTGGCGCTGGGTGTCTCCGGAGCCGGCTTCCTCACCGCGGCCGTCATCACCCCCTGGGCGGTGAACCGGCTCGGACCGTACGGCTGGATGGCGACATGCGCGGGAGTCGCGGCCGTACTCGAACCGGCCCTCGGTCTGCCGTTCGCCCCCGTACCCATGCTCATCGCCGCGTTCGTCCTGGGGGCCGTCACCCAGGGAGCGAAGATCGCCACGGACACAGTCGTCCAGACCGCTGTCGATGACGCTTTTCGCGGCCGGGTGTTCGCCCTCTACGACATGCTCTTCAACGTCGCCTTCGTCACGGCGATCGGGCTGGCGGCGCTGATTCTGCCCCCCGACGGCAAGTCAGGGCCGCTGGTGATCCTGATGGCGCTGCTCTATGCGGCGGTCGCGCTCACCTTGACGCGCCGACGCGGCCTCGGGGGGGGGGGGGGGGGGGTGGGGGTGGGGGGCCGCCCCGCCCGCAAGCCGCGCGCGGCGGGGTGGGTGTGGCTAAGCAAGCACAGCACCCCCGCGGGG
>NZ_JBHXFA010000046.1:11483-32360 GCF_042724175.1 Streptomyces sp. NPDC127084 | reverse complement strand
TTGGCTTGGGGGGGGGCGGGGCCCAGGGGCCGGGGCGGCGCGGGCGGGGGGGGTGTTGGTTAACTGTCACACCCCCCCCCCCGAAGGCCAATGCGCGGGCGCATGTTTCACGTGAAACACGACGACAGCGGCACGCGGGCGGTTCAGCCCTGTGTCGCCCACCACTCCTTGAGCGCCGCCACCGCAGCCTCGTGCTCCATCGGCCCATGCTCCAGACGCAGCTCCAGCAGCACCTTGTAGGCCCTGCCGATCACCGGTCCGGGACCGACACCGAGGATCTCCATGATCTGGTTGCCATCCAGGTCCGGGCGGATCGAGTCCAGCTCTTCCTGTTCCTTCAGCTCGGCGATGCGCGCTTCAAGACCGTCGTAGGTGCGGGACAGCGCGCTCGCCTTCCGCTTGTTCCGGGTCGTGCAGTCCGAGCGGGTCAGCTTGTGGAGCCGCTCCAGCAAGGGGCCCGCGTCCCGTACATAGCGCCGCACCGCCGAGTCGGTCCATTCGCCGTCGCCATAGCCGTGGAAGCGCAGATGCAGTTCCACCAGTCGCGCGATGTCCTTGACCGTGTCATTGGAGTACTTGAGCGCCGTCAGCCGCTTCTTGACCATCTTGGCCCCCACCACCTCGTGATGGTGGAAGGAGACCCGGCCGTCCGACTCAAAGCGCCGCGTCCTGGGCTTACCGATGTCATGCAGCAGCGCGGCCAGCCGCAGGACCAGATCAGGCCCCTCCTGCTCCAGGTCGATCGCCTGGTCCAGCACGGTGAGTGAGTGCTCGTACACATCCTTGTGGCGGTGGTGCTCGTCACTCTCCAGCCGGAGTGCGGGAAGCTCGGGGAGGAAACGGTCGGCAAGTCTCGTTTCGACCAGTAGCGCCAGGCCCTTCCTCGGGTGCCGTGAGACCACCAGCTTGTTGAGCTCGTCACGAATGCGCTCGGCGGAGACGATCTCGATCCGGTCCGCCATGTCCGTCATCGCACCGATGACCTCGGGGGCCACCTCGAAGTCCAGCTGGGCGGCGAAGCGCGCCGCTCGCAGCATGCGCAGCGGGTCGTCGGAGAACGACTCCTCAGGCGTTCCAGGCGTCCGCAGCACCCCCGCCGCCAGATCTGCCCGACCGCCGTGGGGGTCGATGAACTCCTTCTCCGGGAGTGCGAGCGCCATCGCGTTCACCGTGAAGTCCCGGCGGACGAGGTCTTCCTCGATGGATTCGCCGTAGGACACCTCGGGCTTGCGCGAGGTCCGGTCGTAAGCCTCGGAGCGATAGGTGGTGATCTCGATCTGAAAATCCTGAACCGCGTCCCCTACCCGGGCACTCTTCTGGCAGCCCACGGTGCCGAATGCGATCCCCACATCCCATACCGAGTCCGCCCAGGGGCGGACGATCTTCAGCACGTCCCCGGGGCGGGCGTCCGTGGTGAAGTCGAGATCGTTGCCGAGTCGCCCCAGCAGCGCGTCCCGGACCGATCCGCCCACCAGGGCCAGGCGGAAGCCCGCCTGCTTGAAGCGGTGAGCAAGCTCATCTGCGACAGGGGACACCCGCAGCAGTTCAGTGACCGCGCGGTGCTGCACCTGACTCAGTGCGGTGGGGTTGTCTTCGTTGGCGTTCGGCACAACAGCACAGGGTACGTGCCTGTGCAGACGGGGGCTTCCTTCTTTTCCCGGTTCCCGGACCCGTATCCCGGTTCCAGGATTCATGCCACCAACCGTCCACCCCGCGGCGATCATGTGGCGCAGTCGACGGCACTCCGCCGCGGCGCACCTCGTTACCATGCCTGGATACGGCCGGTGCGGTCAGGTCACCCAGTCGAGACACTGGTGCCACCCACCAACGGCAGCAAACGACGAAGACAAGGGACGGACGAGCGCGTGGCCGAGGCGGCAGAATTCCAGGGGATGGGTATCTCTCCTGCCCGCCGGTGGCTGCGGCGCACAGCCGCCCTCATCGCGGGAGCACCCCTCCTGGTCGCACTGATCGGCGGAGCGGCGGCACCGGCCGCGCAGGCCGCAGTGGTGCAGACCGCTCGTGTGGCACCCGCCGCACCGACTGCCGCGAAGTCCGCCGCATCGACCAGCGTCGACGTGTCATTGGACACCTTGTCTCCCGCCGCTCCCGTGAGGGGCGACACGCTCACTGTGAGCGGCACTGTGACCAACAAGGGCAAGGAAGCCGTCACCGACACAGAAGTCGATCTCCTGGTCGGTCCTCGACTGGACGGACGCTCCGAGATCGACGATGTGTCCGAGCTGGGCGGATACTCCGCTGGGCACGACGGCGACAAGCTGGGCGAGCCGTACACCGTCAAGCTCCCGACCATCGCGGCGGGGCTCAGTGAGGACTTCTCGCTGAGCGTCCCGGTCGGCGAGCTCGGTCTCGACGAGGACGAGAACGGCGTCTACCAGCTCGGGGTGGCCGTCTCGGGGCAGACATCCAGCGAGCAGTACGAGCATGTCCTGGGCATCGAGCGGACACTCCTGCCCTGGCAACCGGAGGCCGCGGGCACCAAGACCCAGGTGTCCTACCTGTGGCCGCTGATCTCCTCGACGCGGCTGTCGGCGGAGACTGGCACGGACGAACGGCAGAGCCCGATCTTCGAGGACGACTCGGCCCTGGCAGCGGAGCTGGCTCCTGGGGGCCGACTGGAACGGCTTGTCTCGTTGGGCAGCGAACTTCCTGTGACCTGGGTCATCGATCCGGATCTGCTCGCCACGGTCGAGGCGATGGCTGGCGACTACAAGATCAGGACCGGGCCGGACGACACGGCACCCGGACGCAACCAGTCCGTGGCCAAGCAATGGCTGAGCTCACTGCAGGAGGCGGTGCAGGGCAGCAAGGTCGTCGCGTTGCCGTTCGGCGACCCCGACCTGGCCTCGCTCGCCCATCGGGGCAAGGACGTCTCCGGTTCCCTCAGCCAGCTCCAGCCTGCCACCACGGTCGCCGAGAACACCGTGGAGACGATCCTCCATGTGAAGCCGTCCGTCGACTTCGCCTGGCCGGTGGAGGGCGCGATCGACCCGTCGATCGTCGATGTCGCGACGTCGGCGGGCGCCGACAAGATCATTGCCCGTAGTGACAGCCTCCGGGAGACCGGCCCGGTGTCGTACACGCCGTCCGCCGCCCGGCCCATCGGCGGCGGTACCACGGCGGTCGTCGCGGACGACCGGCTTTCCAACGCCTTCCAGGGCGATCTGACCACCGCAGACGGCTCGACCCTCGCGGTCCAGAGGTTCCTGGCACAGACGCTGGCCCTGACCCTTCAGGCACCCAGCAAGCAGCGCACCATCGTGGTCGCACCACAGCGGATGCCGTCGGCGTCCCAGGCGCAGACGATGGCGAGTGCCCTGCATGCCCTCGCCGATCAGCGCTGGGTCCAGCCGGTGGACCTCATCGCGGCGGCTGCCGCGAAGCCGGACCCCGACGCGACCACGGACGTACCGGGCGCGAAGAGCTACCCCGGCAGGCTCCGCGCCCAGGAACTGCCGGTCCAGACCTTCCAGGACATCCGCACCACGCAGGAGACCCTGAACAACTTCAAGGTCATCCTCACGGCGCAGGACCGGGTGGTCACCCCGTTCGGCAACGCGCTGGACCGCGAGATGTCCACCTCCTGGCGGGGCAGGGCTGCCGCGGCGGCCGACTACCGCAGAGGGGTGCAGACCTTCCTGGAGGACTTGACGACCGAGGTCAGGCTGATCGAGAAGTCAGCACTCACGCTCTCGGGCCGCAGCGCCACGATCCCGGTGACGGTGCAGAACAAACTGCTCCAGGGGGTCGACCTGGTCCTCAAGCTGGAGTCCGGCAACCCGACCCGGTTGAAGCTCGATGACCGGAGTGATGCTGCGAAGCAGCAGATCAAGGTCGAGGGCGGGCACAGCCAGTCCGTGAAATTCGCCGCCGCGGCCAACGCCAACGGCCCGGTCCAGGTGACCGCCCAGCTCTACACCAAAGAGGGGATCCCCTACGGTGACCGGATGACCTTCACCGTCAAGGTCTCCGAAGTCACCCCGACCGTGATGCTTGTCATCGCGGGCGGTGTACTGCTCCTCGTCCTCGCCGGGGTAAGGATGTACACCCAGCGCAAACGCGCCGCTGCCCGTGAGCGGACCACCGACGACGCTGAGGCAGCCGCGACCGAGAACGCAGCCGACGGCGGCGACGACGAAGCAGCCGATGGTGCCGGCACCGCGGCGCGCACGGCCGGTCAGCAGCCGAGTGACCCTGTGCCGGACACCCTTCCGGAAAGCGGGGACCCGTCGGACACGGGTGAGAGGGTGGACCATTGAGCGATGTCGTGGCCGGCCGGCCGGGGACGATGAGGTGGGGTAACCAATGAACGCGCCGTACGACGGTGACCGCGGGGAAGGCACGGGCGGCACCGCGCCCGCCCCGGGCGCCGGGTACCCCTCGCCCGATCCCCGGGCAGCCCAGTTCCCGGCCTCGGGCCAGGTGCCCCAGCCGGCGCACGAGCCTGCCCCCGACCCGTATGTGCAGGACGCCTACGCCCACGACCCCTACCGGTCCCAGGATCTTTCGGCCCAGGACCCGGTGTCGGAAGCTCTCTACGATCGTGCCGCGCATCCGCCGCCACCGCCCGGCTCCTATCCCCAGCCGCAACCGCTGTACCAGCAGCCTCCGCTCCAGCAGCACGCCCCCGATCCCCAGCTCTGGGCCCAGACCCCGCCGCCCGAACCGGACGGCCCGTCGCGCCGCCTGCCGTACGGAGACGACACCCGTACCGTGCAGTTCACGGGCGTCGACGAACTGGTGAGCCACGCGGGCGAGAACGGGGCGGAGCAGGACGCGTTCGCGCATCTCTACCGGGACCAGCAGCAGGGCGCCGCCGGTACGCAGGTCCGGACCGAGCCGGAAGCAGAGCCGAAACCGGCTCCCGCACAGCCGAAGTCGGGTGCCGGTGGCCGCGCCGCCAGTCTGCTCAAGTCCAGTGCGGTGATGGCGGCCGGCACCCTGGTGTCCCGTATCACGGGCTTCGTCCGCAGTCTCGTGATCACCGGCGCCCTCGGCGCCGCGCTACTCGGTGACGCGTTCACCGTCGCCTTCACCCTGCCGACGATGATCTACATCCTCACCGTCGGCGGCGGCCTCAACTCGGTCTTCGTACCGCAGCTCGTCCGCGCCATGAAGAACGACGAGGACGGCGGCGAGGCATACGCCAACCGGCTGCTGACGCTGGTCATGGTCACCCTCGGCGTGATCGTCGTCATCGCGGTGTTCGGCGCGCCGCTGCTGATCGCCGCCATGTCGCCCACCATCGCGGGCGATCCGCCGGCGAACAGTGTCGCGGTCACCTTCGCCCGCTACTGCCTGCCGACCATCTTCTTCATGGGCGTGCATGTGGTGATGGGCCAGATCCTCAACGCCCGGGGCAAGTTCGGCGCGATGATGTGGACCCCGGTCCTCAACAACATCGTCATGATCGCCACCTTCGGGCTCTTCATCTGGGTCTACGGCACCTCGGCGGACACTCAGATGAGTGTGCAGACCATCCCGCCGGAGGGCGTGCGGCTGCTTGGCGTCGGCACACTGCTGGGCCTGACCGTCCAAGCCCTCGCGATGATCCCGTACCTCCGCGAGACCGGTTTCCGCTTCCGCCCCCGCTTCGACTGGAAGGGCAAGGGACTCGGCAAGACGGTCAAGCTCGCCAAGTGGACCGTGCTGTTCGTCCTGGCGAACCAGGCCGGCGTGCTTGTGGTCACCCAGCTCTCCACCGCGGCCGGCGCGGCGTCCGGGAAGGACGGGGCCGGTATCCTCGCGTACTCCAACGCACAGCTGATCTGGGGTATGCCGCAGGCCATCATCACGGTGTCGGTCATGGCGGCTCTGCTGCCCCGGATCTCCCGGGCCGCGCACGACGAGGACTCCGGTGCCGTACGCGACGACATCTCCCAGGGGCTGCGGAACTCCGCCGTCGCGATCGTCCCGGTCGCGTTCTCGTTCTTGGCCCTGGGCGTCCCGATGTGCACCCTGCTGTACGCCTCCGCCGGTGTGGAGGCCGCACGGTCCATGGGGTTCATCCTGATGGCCTTCGGCCTGGGCCTGATCCCGTTCTCGGTGCAGTACGTGGTGCTGCGGGGTTTCTACGCCTACGAGGACACCCGTACGCCCTTCTACAACACTGTCATCGTGGCCGCGGTCAACGCGGCGGCCTCAGCCGTCTGCTATCTCGTCCTCCCGCCCGCCTGGGCAGTGGTGGGCATGGCCGCCTCCTACGGGCTGGCGTACGCGGTGGGCGTGGGTGTCGCCTGGCGCCGACTGCGCAACCGGCTGGGCGGTGACCTGGACGGAGCGCATGTCGTCCGCACCTACGCACGGCTCAGCCTGGCGTCCCTTCCCGGGGCCCTGGTGGCCGGTGGCGCGGCCTTCCTGCTGCTGAGAACGCTGGGTGAGGGGGCCTTTGGGTCACTGGTGGCACTGGTCGCCGGGGGAGTGCTCCTTCTTGGCATCTTCTTCGTCGCGGCGAGGAAGATGCGGATCGAGGAGCTCAACGCCATGGTCGGCATGGTGCGCGGTCGTCTCGGACGCTAGGAGTTGTCCGCAAGCGGCGCTCAAACGTCCACGCCGTGCACAACCTTCGTCCACCACCGTGTGTCGTGCATAGCGCCGGACTGTGGGCACAATTGGCATGGCTGTTGGATATGGCGCAACGGATGGGGAGGCAGGGAACGACGGTGGCGGAACGTAGCACGGCTGCCGTCGACGTGGCCGACAACAGCGGTGACGACCCGCTGACCGCCAAGGCGGGTAAGGCCACGGCCGACGGGGCGGCGGAAGCCGACGACACGGCGGAGATGAGCGCCGAGGACATGGGCAGCGCGCACGAGAAGAGCGAGCTGTCCTCCATCAAGACGCCCGAGATGCACAGCGGCCACAAACTCGCCCATCGCTACCGGCTCGAGGAGTGCGTCACCCGTCTGGACGGGTTCAGCAGTTGGCGTGCGGTCGACGAGAAGCTACGCCGAGCCGTCGGCGTCCATATCCTCCCCGCCGACCACCCTCGCGCCCGGTCCGTACTCGCGGCAGCCCGGTCATCCGCGTTGCTCGGCGACCCTCGTTTCGTACAGGTCCTTGACGCCGTCGAGGACGATGACATCGTTTACGTCGTCCATGAGTGGCTGCCCGATGCCACCGAGCTCTCGGCGCTGCTGGCCGCCGGGCCGATGGAGGCGCACGACGCGTACCAGCTGGTCAGCCAGCTTTCCCAGGCCATGACGGCGGCCCACCGCGAGGGCCTCGCGCATCTGCGCCTCACTCCGAACGCCGTGCTGCGCAGCTCCACCGGTCAGTACCGCATCCGCGGGCTGGCTGTGAACGCGGCGCTGCGCGGCATCAGCTCGGACCGTCCGCAGCGCTCCGACACCGAGGCCATCGGCGCTCTGCTCTACGCGGCGCTCACCCAGCGGTGGCCCTACGAGTCCGACGCATACGGGCTCTCGGGCCTCCCCAAGGGCGTCGGGCGGATTCCCCCCGACCAGGTCCGCGCGGGCGTCCACCGCGGGCTTTCGGAGCTGGCCATGCGAGCGTTGGTCAACGACGGAGCCACGGCGTCCCGGCAGGAGCAGCCCTGCACGACTCCCGACGAGCTGGCCAAGGCCGTCGGGGAGATGCCCCGCATCCGGCCCCCGGAGCCCGCCTTCGCCCCGCTGCCGGAGTACCAGCGCACGACGTACCAGCAGGGCACCTACAGCCGCCCAGGAGCCCGACCCGGGGCTGCTCCGGCCCCGCAGGTTCCGCCGCCTCCCGCCCCGCTGGAGAGCCGCACCGGCAAGGTGCTCAAGTGGACCGTCGCGGCTCTGCTCATCGCCGCGCTCGGGCTCGGCAGCTGGCAGATCGCCGCCAAGATGCTCGACCAGAAAGAGGCGACGGACCGGACACCGGGAAACGGCCAGACCGACGGCGGGAAGCAGGACGACAAGCAGCCTGCCGCCGAGCCTCTCCGCATCAACGCTGCCTCTGTGTTCGCCCCCGGTGGGTCGGGCGTGGAGCCGGAAGACGTGCCGAAAGCCATCGACGGCGATCCGGCTACGGCGTGGATCACCCCGAGGTACGTCGGCTATCCCAACTTCGGCAACCTGCCGGAGCGACGGGACGGAAGCGGGATCATCGTCGACCTGGGCAGCCCCAAGAAGGTCTCGGAGATCTCTGTCGAGATGTACCGGGCGGGCCAGACGGTCGAGGTGCTCGCCGCGGACAAGGACACCGCGGACCCGAGCTCGCTGAGCGAGTTCCCGCAGCGGATCACCGAGCTGGGCAAGGTCGACCAACGGGTGGCGAAGCCGCTCGACAAGCCGGTCACCACCCGGTACCTGCTCATTCACATCACCGAGCTCCCGAGTGACAGCTCGCCCGATGGGTACCGCGGAGGCATTGCGGAGATCGCCGTCAAGGGCGGCGCCAGCTGATCTCGTGATGCCTGCCTCGGCAAGAGGCGGCCCTGTCCGCCCTGACCGGAGTCACCATAAGGTCAATGTCGTGGGAGGGGATGATGCGGTGGAGCAGAACGCTCTCGACGGAGCCGGCGACCAAGAACTCCTGGAGCGCCATGTCGCAGGCGATCCAGACGCCTTCGGTGAGCTCGTACGACGGCACCGCGACCGTCTCTGGGCCGTTGCCCTGCGCACGCTGGGCGACCGCGAGGAGGCCGCGGACGCGGTGCAGGACGCGTTTGTCTCGGCCTTCCGGGCGGCCCATACGTTCCGTGGCCAGTCCGCGGTGACGACCTGGCTGCATCGGATCACGGTCAACGCCTGTCTCGACCGGGCCCGGAAAGCCGCCTCCCGCAGGACTTCCCCCGTCGATGACACCGAGCGCCTGGAGCAGCTGCTCGAACCCGTTGAGTCCGCCGAAGCGCCCGCGGAGCGCCGCGATCTTCATCGTGAACTTCTGGCGGCACTGGCCAGAATCCCGGTGGACCAGCGCGCCGCGCTCGTCCTGGTCGATATGCAGGGCTACCCCGTGGCAGAGGCGGCGGCGATGCTGGATGTGCCTACGGGCACGGTGAAGAGCCGCTGTGCCCGCGGCCGTGCGCGGCTGCTGCCCATGCTCACCCATCTGCGCGGTGACTCCGGGCACAAGGCCGGTGACAACGGGGATAGCGGAGGTCGCAACGGGGGAAGGAACCGGACGCCGGGGACATCCGTCCCACCGGCGACGGGACCGAAAGACGCAGGGCCGAGTGATCCTGCCGGTGTGAAGGATGGAGGTGGGCGCGCGTGACCTCCTCGACCGGCACGAGTCAGCACCCGGATGTCTCAGAGATCGCCGATCTCACCGACGGACTGCTGCCACCGTCCCGTCAGGCCGAGATCAGAGGCCATCTCGACGGCTGCCCACTCTGCTCCGAGGTGCGCGAATCCCTGGAAGAGATCCGTGGTCTCCTCGGCACCCTTCCGGGACCCCAGCGGATGCCGGACGACATCGCGGGCCGTATCGACGCCGCATTGGCCGCTGAAGCCGTCCTCAGCGCCGGCACCCTCCACGAGGAGGCGGTGGAGCCTGCCGGTGTTTCACGTGAAACACCAGGACGCTCCGAGCCGGGCGGGCCCGCTCCGGCGGATCGACCTGCGGGACGGCCTCCCGCTGCCACGGGTCCCGGCCGAGACCGCACCGCCCGGCGACGGCGCCGTACAGCCGTCCTGGGCGCCGCCCTCGGCATCGCCGCTGCGGGGATGAGCGTGGTCCTGCTCCGGAGCACGGGTACCGGCACCGACAGCGCCGAGAAGTCCCACCCCGCGGTCAGCAGCGCTGATACAGCCAGTGGGCTCTCGCAGAGCACTCTCGGAGACCGGGTCCATCAGCTACTGGCCTCAGGCGCCACCATCCAAGAGGTCTCACCGGGATCCAAGACCGAGCCGGCCGCGCCTCGTATGCAGCCCATGCGGACAGCTGAGGGCGTGGAAGTGCCTGCCTGTGTCCAGCGGGGCACAGGACGCGGCGAGCCCCCGCTCGCGGCCGAGCAGAGCACGTTCGAGGGGACCAAGGCCTTCCTCGTGGTGTTCCCGAGGTCTGGCGATGACTCCCAGGTGCAGGCGTACGTCGTGGACGCCTCGTGCGTCGAGTCCGCTCCTGCGGGCAAGGGTGAGCTGCTGCTGACGGAGTCCTATCCCCGCCCCTGAGCGCGCCACCGACGTCTCCTGGGTCCTGCCCCGTACAGGACCCAGCCGTGGACGCGCCTGGGACCTCGCGGGAATGCCTGCCCCTTAGGATCCGTTGGGTGGGGTGAGTGGTTGAAGGCGCTCCCCCGCAGGCAGTAGGCAGTCCCCAGAGACGAGGAAGAAACCCGTGAGCGACGTCCGTAATGTGATCATCATCGGCTCCGGGCCGGCCGGCTACACCGCCGCGCTGTACACCGCGCGCGCCTCGCTGAACCCGCTGGTCTTCGAGGGCTCCGTCACCGCCGGTGGCGCGCTGATGAACACCACGGAGGTGGAGAACTTCCCCGGCTTTCGCGACGGCATCATGGGGCCGGAGCTGATGGACAGCATGCGAGGCCAGGCCGAGCGTTTCGGTGCCGAGCTCATCCCCGACGACGTCGTCTCCGTGGACCTCACGGGTGACATCAAGACCGTGACCGACACCGCGGGCACCGTCCATCGCGCCAAGGCCGTCATCGTCACCACGGGCTCCCAGCACCGCAAGCTGGGCCTGCCCAACGAGGACGCCCTGTCCGGACGCGGAGTCTCCTGGTGCGCCACCTGCGACGGGTTCTTCTTCAAGGGCCAGGACATCGCCGTGGTCGGCGGCGGAGACACGGCCATGGAAGAAGCCACCTTCCTGTCGCGCTTCGCCAAGTCCGTCACGGTGATCCACCGCCGTGACAGCCTGCGCGCCTCCAAGGCGATGCAAGAGCGCGCCTTCGACGACCCGAAGATCTCCTTCGCCTGGGACAGCGAGGTCGCCGAAATCCATGGAGAGCAGAAGCTCTCCGGTCTGACCCTGCGCAACACCAAGACGGGCGAGACCTCCGAGCTCCCTGTGACCGGTTTGTTCATCGCCGTCGGCCACGACCCCCGCACCGAGCTCGTCAAGGGCCAGCTGGAGCTGGACGAGGAGGGCTATCTGAAGGTCGACGCGCCCTCCACGCGTACCAACCTGACCGGGGTCTTCGGTGCCGGCGACGTGGTGGACCACACCTACCGCCAGGCGATCACCGCCGCGGGCACCGGCTGCTCCGCGGCCCTGGACGCCGAGCGCTACCTCGCGGCTCTGGCCGACGGGGAGAAGGCCGCAGCCGCGGTGACGGTCTGACCGTCCGCTCCCTCAACGACTCCCCATCCCCCACCTCAAACCCCGCAAGACGAGGAGGCCACCGTGGCCCTGAAGATCGTTACCGACGCCAACTTCGAAGAGGAAGTCCTCCGGAGCGCAAAGCCCGTACTGGTGGACTTCTGGGCCGAGTGGTGCGGTCCGTGCCGCCAGATCGCCCCGTCACTGGAGGCCATCGCTGCCGAGCACGGCGACAAGCTGGAGATCGTCAAGCTCAACATCGATGAGAACCCGGCCACGGCCACCAGGTACGGCGTGATGTCGATCCCGACGCTCAACGTGTACCAGAACGGTGAGGTCGCACAGACCATCGTCGGCGCAAAGCCGAAGGCCATGCTTCTCCGCGAGCTCGACGCCTACATCAGTGACGAGGTCTCCCAGGGCTGAAGCCGCACGCTTCGTTTCACGTGAAACATGGATGGGCCGGCCCCCGAAGGGTCCGGCCCATCCGGCGTTTCCGAGGCCTTACAACGGCCTTAGCGCCGGTTCCTTCTGGACGGCCCCCAGCAACCGATCCAGGGCCAGTTCCACATCCTCCTTCCAGGAGAGTGTGGTGCGCAGCTCCAGTCGCAGCCGTGGATGCGCGGGGTGAGGACGGACCGTCTTGAAGCCGACCGCCAGCAGATGCTCGGCGGGGAGCATACAAGCGGGCTCGGTCCAGCGGGCGTCACCGAACGCCTCGATCGCCTTGAAGCCCCGGCGCAGCAGGTCCTTGGCAACGGTCTGCACCATCACCCGCCCAAGGCCCTGCCCCTGGTATCCCGGAGTGATCCAGGCAGTCATCAGCTGCACCGCGTCCGGTGAGACAGGGCTCGTGGGGAATGCCGTGGATCGTGGGACATAGGCGGGCGGTGCGTAGAGCACAAAGCCGACCGGCGCTTCGTCCACATAGACAACGCGACCGCAGGAGCCCCACTCCAGCAGAACGGCGGAGATCCAGGCTTCCTTCTCCAGCTCTGGCCTGCCTGCCTTTACCGCCGCTTCTCCGCTGACCGGATCAAGCTCCCAGAAGACACACGCTCGGCAGCGCTTAGGGAGGTCTGAAAGGTTGTCCAGGGTGAGCGGTACGAGCCGACGCCCCATGAAGGCTGCTCCTCACTTCCTTCGACTGCCGCGCCAAGGGCAGCGGACAACGTGCTCCGTTCCCGGAGCAGGCTGCCGATGAACCCGCCAACCGCGCCAATGCTCAGGCCGGCTGTCAGTAGCTGGCTACGGCTCAGCGATCGCATCGCTCGCCTTCCTCTGAGTTGGGTAAAGGTGGATGCGCCATACCAGAACGCATCGTATCCACCCAGCGAGGACGCGCCTACCGTGAGACGGCAAAGGGCGGACCGTGTTCCGCCGACTGCCGGACACGATCCGCCCTAGTGATCGATGGGAGACCTATGAGTCGTGGTCCTCCAGGTCCTCATCCGCAAGGTTCGCGAGGCTCTTCTCCATGACGCGCCCCTCGCCCGGGGCAAGAGTCCCGAGAATGCGGTCAAGGTCCTCCATCGAGGCGAACTCGACGACGATCTTCCCCTTCCTCTGACCCAGGTCAACTTTGACCCGGGTCTCGAAACGGTCCGACAGACGCGAAGCCAGCTCACCGAGTGCCGGCGAAACCCGGCTGCCGGCTCGGGGGCTCTTTGCCTTCGGCGCGCTTGAGGGGCGCGAGCCCATCAAGGTCACGATCTCCTCGACGGCACGAACCGACAGACCCTCGGCCACGATGCGGTGCGCCAGCCGGTCCTGCTCCTCGGAATCCTCCACGGAGAGCAGCGCCCTGGCATGCCCGGCCGAGAGCACCCCGGCAGCCACACGCCGCTGCACCGGCGGGGAAAGCCGGAGCAGACGCAAGGTGTTGGACACCTGCGGACGCGAGCGCCCGATCCGGTCGGCCAGCTGGTCATGCGTGCAGTTGAAGTCCTTGATCAACTGCTCATAGGCGTGCGCCTCCTCCAGCGGGTTCAGCTGGGACCGATGGAGGTTCTCCAACAGGGCGTCCAACAGGAGCTTCTCGTCCTCCGTGGCCCTGACAATCGCGGGGATACGCTCCCAGCCCGCTTCGCGGCAGGCCCGCCAGCGACGCTCACCCATGATGAGCTCATAACGATCCGGACCCAGCTGCCGTACCACCACGGGCTGGAGGAGACCGACTTCCTTGATGGAGGTGACCAGTTCGGCCAGTGCGTCCTCGTCAAAGACCTCGCGTGGCTGCTGGGGGTTGGGCGTGATCGCGTCCAGCATCAGTTCGGCGAAGTGCGCCACCGCAGGCGAGACCGTGTCGGTAAGCGCCTCGGGCTCCGGCTCGGCAGTGCGCTGCTCAGGGGGCAGCAGCCCCACAGTGGGTGACTGAGCGGCTGGGATCAGCGCATTGAGCCCACGCCCAAGCCCTCTACGTCGCTCGCTCACTGGATCTCCTCCGGCACACTGTGCTGCTGGTTGTTCTGGCCGATCACATGCGCGGAACGGCCGTCGTACTGAATACCGACCCCTCGCAGGGCAATCTCCCGCGCCGCTTCGAGGTACGACAGCGAGCCGCTGGACCCCGGGTCATAGGTGAGGACGGTCTGGCCGTAGCTCGGCGCCTCGGAGATACGCACCGATCGCGGGATGCTCGTCCGGAGCACCTCCTCGCCGAAGTGGCTGCGCACCTCTTCCGCCACCTGCGAGGCGAGTCGTGTCCGGCCGTCGTACATCGTGAGCAGAATCGTCGACACATGCAGGGCCGGGTTCAGGTGGCCGCGTACCAGGTCGACATTGCGCAGCAGCTGGCCGAGTCCCTCCAGCGCGTAGTACTCGCACTGGATGGGGATCAGCACTTCCGCACCGGCCACAAGGGCATTGACGGTCAGCAGGCCCAGTGACGGAGGACAGTCGATGAGGATGTAGTCCAGGGGCTGCTCATAGGCCTGGATCGCACGCTGGAGTCGGCTTTCCCGGGCCACCAGCGACACCAACTCGATCTCCGCTCCAGCGAGATCGATGGTGGCAGGAGCGCAGAAAAGGCCCTCGACATCCGGGACCGGCTGGACCACGTCCGAGAGAGGCTTGCTCTCCACCAGCACGTCATAGATCGAGGGGACCTCGGCGTGGTGATCGATCCCCAGGGCCGTCGAGGCATTTCCCTGTGGGTCGAGATCAATCACCAGAACGCGGGCGCCGTGCAGGGCGAGCGACGCGGCAAGGTTGACCGTAGTGGTCGTCTTACCGACGCCGCCCTTCTGGTTGGCGACCACCATGACGCGGGTCTGTTCGGGTCGGGGGAGACCCTCACCGGCACGGCCCAGAGCCTCCACCGCCAGCTGGGCGGCACGACCAATGGGGGTGTCGTCCATCGGCGGCGGTGTTTCACGTGAAACATCCTCCCCCGCCGACTCGGTACGGGGACTCGGGACCGGATCGGTCATCGGTCCCGCGATGTTGGCGTCGGACCGCAAGGATTCACTCTCCTCGACTTCAGGCTCGCAATGAGCAGAGCCTGCCATGGTTTCGGGGTCGCGAACCAGCGCGCTCGGTGGATCTGTGGAGAATTCCACCTCTGTGGACAAGCCCGTAACCCTCAGGAGGGGCTTGCGGTCGCGCGGCGTGACGGCACGACCGCGGCTGATGATTCCCTGGAGTAGTGAGCGACGTTTCACGTGAAACACGATGCCCGCGCCCCAGGGTCACACCGTTACGACACTCCGAAATGCGTACGTAAGGGGATCCGGCCGGAAGCAGACGGCCGGATCGACGGCAGACACAGGATCAGCGATGGCGGCGCGTACGGCTGGCTCGGGCGGCCTTGGCCCGCTTGGCGGCGAACCGGACACCGCCAGGGCTCTCTCCGACCTCGACCTTCACCACGGTGGACAACGGATCCACCACGCCCTCACCGACATGAAGAACGGAGGTCTCCACGACACCGAGCTTGGCCAGAGCCGCCCGAGCGCCGTTGATCTCATCCTCCGCGGTGTCTCCCTTGAGGGCGAGCATCTCGCCATAGGGCCGGAGCAGCGGAACACCCCACCCGGCAAGCCGGTCCAGCGGAGCCACCGCTCGCGCTGTGACCACATGAACCGGCGGCAGCTTGCCGAGCATCTCCTCGGCACGGCCCCGCACCACCGTCACATGGTCGAGTCCCAGGAGTTCAACGACCTCCTGGAGGAAGTTTGTGCGCCGTAGCAACGGTTCCAGGAGCGTGATCTTGAGGTCAGGACGGACGAGGGCCAGCGGAATACCGGGCAGCCCGGCACCGGAACCGACATCGCAGACGGTGACCCCTTCAGGGACCACCTCGGACAGCACAGCGCAGTTGAGCAGGTGCCGCTCCCACAGGCGTGGCACCTCGCGTGGGCCGATCAGACCGCGCTTGACCCCTGCATCCGCGAGCAGCTCGGCGTAGCGAACAGCCTCGGGGAAGAACTCGCCGAATACCGTCCTAGCCTCTTCAGGTGCCTGGGGAAGCTCTGATGCCTCCGTCACCGGAACCGTCCTTCCGTGCCGCGCCACTGCGCAGTGGTGCTGAGTTACAGGCTGACAAAATTCGGCCCCGCCTGCGAACAGACGGGGCCGACGGAACACTGGGTCAGGCAGGGAGTACGACGACGAAGCGCTGAGGCTCCTCGCCCTCGGACTCACTGCGCAGACCGGCCGCGGCGACCGCGTCGTGCACGACCTTGCGCTCGAACGGAGTCATCGGCTTGAGCTTCACCGGCTCACCCGTGCTCTTGACCTCGTCCGCCGCCTTCGCACCGAGCTCGGCAAGCTCGGAACGCTTCTTGGCACGGAAACCGGCGATGTCCAGCATCAGCCGGCTGCGGTCCCCGGTCTCCCGGTGAACCGCGAGGCGGGTCAGCTCCTGGAGCGCCTCCAGCACCTCGCCGTCCCGGCCCACGAGCTTCTGCAGATCCCGGCTGCCCGCATCACTGATGATCGAGACCGCGGCCCGGTCCGCCTCGACGTCCATATCGATATCGCCGTCGAGATCGGCGATATCGAGCAGGCCCTCAAGGTAGTCAGCGGCGATCTCCCCCTCCTGCTCCAGGCGGGTCAGGGTGTCGCCACCCTCGGCGGCGGAGGTGGTGCCTTCCGTCACGGATGGACTCCTTCTTACTTCTTGGACGACGGGTGCTTGGGCCGCTGCTGGCCCTTGCGCTGTCCGGACTTGGCTTGGCGGGTGGAAGACGCAGAAGCGGCCTTGCCCGCGGACTTCGCGGGGGTGTCCTGCGGTTCATCCCGCTTCTCCAGCGAGGGCTTCGCCGCCTCCGTGGTCTGCGGGGCGGCACCAGTGGACTGGCGCTGGGACTTGCTCTGGCGCTTGGGCTGCTGACGCCGAGCACCGGAAGCGCTCTCAGCCTCGGCGGCGACGGCGTCACCCCTGATCACGGTGCCGTCGGCCTGAGCGACGAAACCAGCCTTGGCCAGGCCGGTGATGAACCGGCGCTCGTTCTCATTGCGGTCCGGGCCCTTGGCCACGATGGTCTGGACGATGTTGCGCCTACGGCGCCCACGCACCTCACCATGCGCGGTGACGCCCTTCAGCAGGCGCTGGAGGTAGCTGTCCTGAGCCTTGGAACCGGGGGTCGGGTTCTGGTTGATCACGTACATCTGCTGGCCCATGGTCCACACGTTGGTGGTCAGCCAGTAGACCAGGACACCGACCGGGAAGTTGATACCCATGACGGCGAAGATCACGGGGAAGATGTACATCAGCATCTTCTGCTGCTGCATGTACGGGGTCTTGACCGAGAGGTCGACGTTCTTCTGCATCAGCTGGCGCTGCGTGTAGAACTGCGACGCCGACATCAGGATGATCATGATCGCGGTGACGATGCGGACATCCATCAGCGAGGCGTGCAGCGCCGCGACCTTCTCCTCGGAGTCCGTGAACTTCGCCGCGAGCGGGGCACCGAAGATATGAGCCTTCTGAGCACTCGCCAGAAGCGACTCATTGATCACACCAACGGTGTCATTCGAGGCGATCTTGCTCAGCACGTGGTACAGCGCGAAGAAGAACGGGGACTGCGCCAGGATGGGCAGGCACGAGGAGAGCGGGTTGGTACCCGTCTCCTTGTACAGCTTCATCATCTCTTCGGACTGACGCTGTCGGTCGTTCTTGTAGCGCTCCTGGATAGCCTTCATCTTCGGCTGGAGCGCCTGCATGTTCCGCATCGACTTGATCTGCTTCACGAAAAGCGGGATCAGGCAGATACGGATCAGCACCACCAGGGACACGATGGACAGTCCCCATGCCCAGCCCGTGTCCGGGCCGAAAACCGCCCCGTACAACGAGTGGAACTGGACGATGATCCAGGAGACGGGTGTGGTGATAAAGCTGAAGAGACTGGCAATCGTGTCCACTAATCAGGCTCCTTGAGCATTGGGCGAGGTCTCTGCGGCCGGGCTGGTCTCAGGGGGTTGCCCGCCCTTGCCACCGCGCAGGGAGTCGCGCAGCAACTCGTGCCAACGAGGTCGTTTTCTTGGAGGGACATGGTCCACGCCGCCGGGCGACCACGGATTGCACCGCAGGATGCGCCAGGCGGTGAGGGCTGTGCCCTTCACCGCGCCATGCCGGTCTATAGCTGTGTATCCGTAGTGCGAACACGACGGGTAGTACCGGCAGACGGGCCCGAGCAACGGGCTGATCGTCCACTGGTAAAGCTTGATCAGAGCCAGCAGCGGGTACTTCATCGCGCACCCCCTCCCAGCAGCCGCTGAAGGGCGGCGTCCAGGTCTCGGGCCAGCTGTGCATGATCGGCGTCGCCCGCTCCGGGCAGCGCCCGTACGACCACCAGGCTACCGGGGGGCAGCTCGGACAGCCGTTCGCGTATTAGATGGCGCAGTCTTCGCTTCACCTGGGTGCGAATGACCGCTCCACCCACTGCCTTGCTCACGACGAAACCCGCACGCGTCGGGGGAGCGCTCTCCCCAGGCGCGTGCGGGTCCGTTGCACCGCTGCGTAGATGGACGACAAGTAGCGGGCGGCCTGCCCGCCGTCCTCGCCGTACCGCGGTCGCGAAGTCCTCGCGCCGCCTCAGCCGATTCTCGGTAGGCAGCACGTCATGACCTGTACGCGATCAGGCGGACAGGCGGGCGCGACCCTTGCTGCGGCGGGACGCGAGAATCGCGCGGCCGGCACGGGTGCGCATACGCAGCCGGAAGCCGTGGGTCTTCGCGCGACGACGGTTGTTCGGCTGGAAGGTGCGCTTGCTCACTCGGGGGCTCCAGTAATGAATCGGATGGTGGCGGGGCATCGCCTGGCTGTCACCGTGCGCCCACGAGTAGCTCGCAATACGCCCGAGTGCACCGCTTCACAATCACTGACCATGATCTACTGATCGTGACCTTTGCCCATCGGAGGCAGGCGGCAGCAGCCATCGACAACTCGACCTGGTTACGGTACGCGCGGCTACGCCATTCGGTCAAACCAGGTTCACCGCGGGTCGGGTCGCACCGGGGCTGGCAGACTGGCTGTACACAGGCTGTGGACAACAACTTGAACGCAACGGGGCGCCCTGACTACCGTGGCTGGACTCGAATTCGTTTCCTTCTGTCCCTGCCTGTCCTGCCTGCCCTTCCCGCCCACCGGGCCTGACCGACCCGTCCCGAGAACCGCACCTTCGTGGGACCTGTGAGAGAGCGTGCCTTGTGGCTGACGTACCTGCCGATCTTGCCGCAGTGTGGCCACGAGTGCTGGACCAACTCCTCGGTGAGGGCCAACAGGCCATCGAACCCAAGGACAAGCAGTGGGTCGAGCGCTGCCAGCCACTCGCGCTGGTGGCCGACACCGCGCTCCTCGCCGTGCCCAATGAATGGGGCAAGCGAGTGCTTGAGGGCCGGCTGGCCCCGCTGATCAGCGACACTCTCAGCCGTGAGTGCGGACGCCCGATCCGTATCGCGATCACCGTGGACGACTCCGCAGCCGAACCCGCTCCCCCGCCGGCGCCGCCGGCCCCGGTCACTCAGCACCGGTACGAGGACTACGGGCACCGGTCAGGGCCCGACGACGGTCTGCCTACCGTCCGCCCCGCCTACCCCGAATACCAGCAGCGCCCGGAAGTCGGCGCCTGGCCGCGCGGTCAGGAGGACCTGTCCTGGCAGCAGCCGCGACTCGGTGCCTTCCAGGACCGCGAATCACCTGCGGAGCAGTGGCGCGAGCCGTACCCCGCGCCGCATATCCAGCAGCCCCCGCACGACTACCGCTCACCGGTGGCCGACCACCGCCCCTACGACCAGCCGCGCGCAGAGCACCACGAGCGGCCCGAGCCCCCGGCGCCGAGGCACGCCGGTCCGGGCGGACCCGGGGTCGCGACGCCGCCGCCCGGCACCGCCGGGGCCGGTGCACCCGGACCGCTGGGCGCCCAGCCGGCCCCGGCCCCCGGCCCCGGGGAACCGCACGCCCGGCTGAACCCCAAGTACCTCTTCGACACGTTCGTCATCGGCGCGTCCAACCGGTTCGCACACGCCGCCGCCGTCGCGGTGGCCGAAGCGCCGGCGAAGGCGTACAACCCCCTGTTCATCTACGGGGAGTCCGGACTCGGCAAGACCCATCTGCTGCACGCCATCGGGCACTACGCGCGGAGCCTGTATCCGGGCACCCGGGTGCGGTACGTGAGCTCCGAGGAGTTCACCAACGAGTTCATCAACTCCATCCGCGACGGCAAGGGCGACACCTTCCGCAAGCGCTACCGCGACGTGGACATCCTGCTGGTCGACGACATCCAGTTCCTCGCGAGCAAGGAGTCGACGCAGGAGGAGTTCTTCCACACCTTCAACACGCTCCACAACGCGAACAAGCAGATCGTGCTGTCCTCGGACCGGCCTCCCAAGCAGCTCATGACCCTTGAGGACCGGCTGCGCAACCGCTTCGAGTGGGGTCTGACGACCGATGTGCAGCCTCCGGAGCTGGAGACGAGGATCGCGATCCTCCGCAAGAAGGCGGTACAGGAGCAGCTCAACGCGCCGCCGGAGGTACTGGAGTTCATCGCGTCCCGGATCTCCCGCAACATCCGCGAGCTGGAGGGCGCGCTGATCCGGGTGACGGCCTTCGCAAGCCTCAACCGGCAGCCGGTCGATCTCGGGCTCACCGAGATCGTCCTCAAGGACCTGATCCCCGGTGGCGAGGACACCGCACCGGAGATCACCGCGAGCGCGATCATGGCGGCGACGGCCGACTACTTCGGGCTGACGGTGGAGGACCTGTGCGGCTCCTCGCGCAGCCGGGTGCTGGTCACGGCACGCCAGATCGCCATGTACCTGTGCCGCGAGCTCACGGACCTGTCGTTGCCGAAGATCGGTGCGCAGTTCGGCGGGCGGGACCACACCACGGTGATGCACGCGGACCGGAAGATCCGCGCGTTGATGGCGGAGCGCCGCTCGATCTACAACCAGGTCACCGAGCTCACCAACCGCATCAAGAACGGCTGAGAGCCGCCGCACCGGCGTACCGCCGCTCAGGGGAGCGGCGCATCCGGCGACCGAGACCGAAGGGGGGGCCGGGGGGGGGGGCGGCGGCGCATGGCGCGCCGGGGGGCGGGGGGGGCGGACCACGGCGGGCGCGGCCCCGAGGCGCCGGCGGGGGGGGTGACCTCCCCCGCCGCCTTGAGCGCGGCAACCGGGTCGACGGTGCCGTAT
>NZ_JBHXFA010000046.1:0-11473 GCF_042724175.1 Streptomyces sp. NPDC127084 | reverse complement strand
GGGCATGGTCCCGGGGCGCCCTTCGGCGTCACAGGGGAAGGGGGCGCCCCTCGGCGTCACAGGGGAAGGGGGCGCCCCTCGGCGTGATGGAGGAAGGGGAGCACGCCTCGGCGTTCGGTGCTCAGCGGCTGGGCGGGCTGTTCGAATACCCACCAGTGCGGGCCAGTTCTCCACAGAAGTTGGGAAGATCCACCGTCCACAGCCTGGGGACTCGCGAGTTGTCCAGACCGTATCCACAGCCGATCCCACGGACACTTCATCACACCAGGTCAGCTGGTTGTGGAATTGTGGCCAACGGACTTCCACAGACTGTGGATGAACACGGTGTCCACAGGCTGCGATCTCGGTTGTCCCCACCCTGCCCACAGGCTGAGGCCAGTTGCCCACAGCTTGTGCACATGGCTGTCCACTGTTCGGCAACGAAACACCCGACCTCACCGGACCGAGTGAAAGGCGTCACACCAAG
Organism: Streptomyces sp. NPDC127084; assembly: GCF_042724175.1. Classification (NCBI taxonomy): domain Bacteria; kingdom Bacillati; phylum Actinomycetota; class Actinomycetes; order Kitasatosporales; family Streptomycetaceae; genus Streptomyces; species Streptomyces sp. NPDC127084. The sequence continues at coordinate 11,007 of NZ_JBHXFA010000046.1, read as the reverse complement.
CTGCCAGGTTGGCCTGTGGGCAACCCGGGGAAAGCTGGGGACAGCGCTGGGGAGAACTCCCCATGGCCTGTGCACGGGGTGTGCAGAACTTTCGCGCGTCCACAGACAGCCCCGGTTGTCCACCGGCTCCACCCACAGGGGCAGTGGACAAAAAAGCGGCTCTGAGCTGCGCAGACGGGGTTATCCACGGTTTCCACAGGCCCTACTACTACTCCCACTTAGAGTTAGCCAGGAATCCGCTTCGAAGCGGGTGCTGTGCACAACTCGGCGCCGGACCTCTGGCCATCGCTTGTCCCGACTTGACCCCGAGCCGCACCGAGTGTCGGTGCCGTGCGTCAGACTGGTCTCCGGCATCACCCCGGTTCCCCGCCGGCAGCCATGCCGACCACGAAGGCCAGCAGAGCGAGCGAGCAACAGCAGGAGGCGGTTCCGGTGAAGATCCGGGTGGAGCGCGATGTACTCGCGGAGGCGGTGGCGTGGGTGGCCCGGAGCCTCCCGGCACGTCCGCCGGCGCCCGTTCTCGCGGGCCTTCTTCTGAAGGCGGAGGACGGCGCGCTCAGCTTCTCCAGCTTCGACTACGAGGTCTCGGCGCGGGTCTCCGTCGAGGCAGAGGTCGAGGAGGACGGCACCGTCCTCGTCTCCGGCCGCCTGCTGGCCGACATCTGCCGCGCCCTCCCGAACCGTCCGGTGGAGATCTCCACAGACGGTGTACGGGCCACCGTGGTCTGCGGCTCGTCCCGCTTCACCCTCCACACCCTGCCTGTGGAGGAGTACCCGGCGCTGCCGCAGATGCCGACCGCGACCGGCACGGTCCCCGGCGAGGTCTTCGCCTCCGCCGCCGCCCAGGTCGCCATCGCCGCCGGACGGGACGACACCCTCCCGGTGCTCACCGGCGTACGCATCGAGATCGAGGGCGACACGGTCACGCTGGCCTCCACCGACCGCTACCGCTTCGCGGTCCGTGAGTTCCTGTGGAAGCCCGAGTCCCCCGACGCCTCCGCGGTCGCGCTGGTGCCCGCGAAGACGCTGCTGGACACCGCCAAGGCGCTGACCAGCGGTGACACGGTCACCCTGGCGCTCTCCGGCTCCGGTGCGGGTGAGGGCCTGATCGGTTTCGAGGGCGCCGGCCGCCGCACCACCACCCGGCTTCTCGAAGGCGACCTGCCGAAGTACCGGACGCTGTTCCCCACAGAGTTCAACTCGGTCGCGGTGATCGAGACCGCCCCGTTCGTCGAGGCCGTCAAGCGTGTCGCCCTGGTGGCCGAGCGCAACACCCCGGTGCGGCTCACCTTCGAGCAGGGCGTGCTGATCCTGGAGGCCGGCTCCAGCGACGACGCACAGGCTGTGGAGCGCGTGGACGCCCGGCTGGAAGGCGATGACATCTCGATCGCCTTCAACCCGAACTTCCTGCTGGACGGTCTGAGCGCCATCGACTCCCCGGTCGCGCAGCTCTCCTTCACCACCTCCACCAAGCCCGCCCTGCTCAGTGGCAAGCCGGCGGTGGACGCGGAGGCGGACGAGGCGTACAAGTACCTGATCATGCCGGTGCGGCTCAGCGGCTGACCTGCGCGGACACCGGCGACAGTCCGCTCTCCCGGGGCCCTCGTACGAGCGATCGACCCCACAGGTGTGCACCCGCGTCCGGGCGTAGGCTCGGACGCGGGTACAGAACTGCACACGACCTGAAGGAATCACTGATGGAGCTCGGTCTCGTCGGCCTCGGCAAGATGGGCGGCAACATGCGCGAGCGGATCCGCCGCGCAGGCCACACCGTGATCGGTTACGACCGCGATCCGGATCTCGCCGACGTCCACAGCCTTGAGGAGCTTGTGGACAAGCTGGAGGGTCCCCGGGTGGTGTGGGTGATGGTGCCCGCGGGTCACGCGACCCAGGCCGTCATAGACGAGCTGGCAGGACTGCTGTCGCCCGGCGACATCGTCGTGGACGGCGGCAACTCCCGCTGGACCGACGACGAGCGGCACGCCGTCGAGCTGGGCATCAAGGGCATAGGTTTCGTGGACTGCGGTGTCTCCGGCGGCGTCTGGGGCCTGGAGAACGGCTACGCGCTGATGTACGGCGGCAGCGAGGAGCATGTCGCCAAGGTCCAGCCGATCTTCGACGCCCTGAGGCCCGAGGGTGACTTCGGTGCGGTGCACGCGGGCAAGGTGGGTGCCGGCCACTTCGCGAAGATGGTCCACAACGGTATCGAGTACGCCATGATGCAGGCCTACGCCGAGGGCTGGGAGCTGCTGGAGAAGGTCGACTCGGTCACGGACGTACGCGAGGTCTTCCGCTCCTGGCAGGAGGGCACGGTCATCCGCTCCTGGCTGCTCGATCTGGCGGTCAACGCGCTGGACGAGGACGAGCACCTGGACAAGCTGCGCGGATACGCACAGGACTCCGGCGAGGGCCGTTGGACTGTGGAAGCCGCCATCGACCACGCGGTACCGCTGCCCGCGATCACGGCCTCGTTGTTCGCGCGGTTCTCGTCCCGCCAGGATGACTCACCGCAGATGAAGATGATCGCCGCTCTGCGGAACCAGTTCGGCGGGCACGCGGTCGAGGCCAAGAAGTAGTCCACAGGCTGTGCGCGGAGGTCCGTGCGCATGTGCACGGTCTGCAGCTGAGCACGGAGCAGTAGCCGGGGGAGGTCGGCGTTCCATATGCATGTCACGCATCTGTCGCTGGCCGACTTCCGCTCGTACGCCCGGGTCGAGGTCCCGCTCGACCCGGGCGTCACCGCCTTCGTCGGGGCCAACGGGCAGGGCAAGACCAACCTGGTCGAAGCCGTCGGTTACCTCGCCACCCTCGGCAGCCACCGGGTCGCCTCCGACGCTCCGCTGGTTCGGATGGGAGCGGACCGTGCGTTCATCCGGGCCGCGGTCACTCAGGGCGAGCGATCCCAGCTGGTCGAGCTCGAGCTGAACCCGGGCCGGGCGAACCGTGCCCGGATCAACCGATCGTCGCAGGTCAGACCGCGCGATGTGCTCGGGATCGTCCGGACGGTGCTCTTCGCACCGGAGGATCTCGCGCTGGTCAAGGGCGACCCGGGAGAGCGGCGGCGGTTCCTGGACGAGCTGATCACCGCGCGGTCGCCGCGGATGGCGGGCGTGCGGTCGGACTACGAGCGGGTGCTCAAACAGCGCAACACCCTGCTCAAGACGGCCGCGATGGCACGCCGCCACGGTGGGCGCGGGGCCGATCTGTCCACCCTCGACGTGTGGGATCAGCATCTGGCCAAGGCCGGCGCGGAGCTGCTGGCGCAGCGGCTGGAGCTGATCGCGACGCTCCAGCCGCTCACCGACAAGGCATATGAACAGCTCGCCCCTGGGGGCGGACCGGTGGCACTTGAGTATCGGGGCTCGGCCGGCGGCGGAGGGCAGGGCCGAGCGGAGCTGTACGAGCAGCTGATCGCCGCGCTCGCCGATGTGCGCAAGCAGGAGATAGAGCGGGGCGTCACGCTCGTCGGACCGCATCGCGACGAACTGCTGCTCAAGCTGGGCGAGCTGCCCGCGAAGGGGTACGCGAGCCATGGCGAGTCCTGGTCGTACGCGCTGGCGCTGCGGCTGGCCTCGTACGACCTGCTTCGGGCGGAGGGCAACGAGCCGGTGCTGGTGCTCGACGACGTCTTCGCCGAGCTGGACGCCCGGCGCCGCGAGCGGCTCGCGGAGCTGGTCGCCCCGGGTGAGCAGGTCCTGGTGACGGCCGCGGTGGAGGACGACGTACCCGGGGTGCTGGCCGGGGCGCGCTATGCGGTGGCGGAGGGCGCGGTGGAGCGCGTATGAGCGGGAACGAAGCGGCGGGGGCGACTGGTGCCGCCGGTGTGCCGGAGCCGTCGGGTGTGGATCTGGCCCGGGTGGCGCTGCGGGCGGCCAAGGAGCAGGCTCGGGCACGCGGCGCGGCGGCCCAGGAGAAGCGGCAGGCCAGGCGGGGTGGCGGGCTGCGCTCCGGAGCCCGGGCGGACGGCCGCGACCCGCTGCCGCTGGGTGCCGCGATCAGCCGGCTGATCACCGAGCGGGGCTGGGAGACGCCCGCGGCGGTGGGCGGGGTGATGGGGCGCTGGCCGCAGATCGTCGGCGAGGACCTGGCGAAGCACTGCGTGCCGCTGCGGTACGACGAGGATCCGGACCAGCGGGTGCTGACGGTGCAGTGCGACTCGACGGCGTGGGCGACGCAACTGCGGCTGCTGGCGCCGCGGCTGGTCGCCCGCCTGAACGAGGACCTGGGCCAGGGCACGGTGCGCATGATCAAGGTCCTGGGGCCCGGCGGCCCCGCGCGCCGCTACGGGGTACTGCGGGCACCGGGGAGCGTGGGCCCGGGAGACACGTACGGCTGAGGCCGCACCCGAGGCGGTGCCCGACGGTGTCGGTGCCCGAGGGCGGCGGTGCTTGATCCGGCAGGTGGGCCGAGTTCCGTACGGGTCCGGGTGTGCGCATGCCGCGGTGGGCCGCGGCATGCCATCGAGAGCACGCGGCTTCGAAGCGGCGCCGAGCGTCCGCCGCGGTCTCCGCTCCCAGGTGCCGGACAGGCCGGGTTCCCCGTGCTGCCCGGCCCCCTGAAACCACCGTGACCCGTGAGGTGTCCCTCACCGTAGCCACGGGTTGACAGGCAGAAGCGCTCAACGCCCGTGTGAGCCTCTTGGAGCCCCTTCCTGGATATGGGGAGTCGGTCGGCGCCCGTTGAGGGCGGCACATGCGGACTCAGGTACCCGCAAACCCCCATTCGGGTCGGCGATACCGGTAGACTGGTGGGTAATCCCGCCGTGTAGGCGGGACAGTCGATTTAATGCCGAACGACGCAGCCGCTCCCGATCAGTCCGGAGAACGGCTCGTGCTGTGCCAGAAAGGGCGCTTCGTGGCCGATTCCGGCAACCCCAACGAGAACCTTCCGTCCACAGCTGCCGACGGGAACGGCGAGGCATCCTCGTCGTACGACGCCAGCGCGATCACCGTCCTCGAGGGCTTGGACGCGGTCCGCAAGCGGCCTGGCATGTACATCGGCTCGACCGGTGAGCGCGGACTGCACCATCTCGTCCAGGAGGTCGTGGACAACTCCGTCGACGAGGCCCTGGCGGGCCACGCGAGCAGGATCGATGTCACGATCCTCGCTGACGGCGGTGTGCGCGTGGTCGACGACGGTCGTGGCATCCCCGTGGACATCCACCCGGTGGAGAAGAAGCCCGCCGTCGAGGTCGTGCTCACCGTGCTGCACGCGGGCGGAAAGTTCGGCGGCGGCGGATACGCCGTCTCCGGTGGTCTGCACGGCGTCGGCGTGTCCGTGGTGAACGCGCTGTCGACCAGGGTCTCGGTCGAGATCAAGCGGGACGGCTTCCGCTGGACCCAGGACTACAAGCTGGGCGTGCCCACCGCGCCGCTGGCCAAGCACGAGGCCGTCGAGGACTCCGGCACGACGGTCACGTTCTGGGCCGACGGGGACATCTTCGAGACCACCGAGTACTCCTTCGAGACGCTCTCGCGCCGCTTCCAGGAGATGGCCTTCCTGAACAAGGGCCTCACCCTGACCCTGACGGACGAGCGCGAGTCCGCTAAGGCGACGGTCGGCGCAGACGACCCCGACGCCGAGGCCGCGGAGGAGCCGAAGGCCCGCACCGTCACGTACCACTACGAGGGCGGCATCGTCGACTTCGTGAAGTACCTCAACTCCCGCAAGGGAGAGCTGATCCACCCCTCGGTCATCGACATCGAGGCGGAGGACACGGAGAGGCTGCTCTCCGTCGAGGTCGCGATGCAGTGGAACTCGCAGTACAGCGAGGGTGTGTACTCGTTCGCGAACACCATCCACACCCACGAGGGCGGTACCCACGAGGAGGGCTTCCGCGCTGCCCTTACGGGTCTGGTCAACCGCTACGCACGCGACAGGAAGCTGCTGCGCGAGAAGGACGACAACCTCACGGGTGAGGACATCCGCGAGGGTCTGACCGCGATCATCTCGGTCAAGCTCGGCGAGCCCCAGTTCGAGGGCCAGACCAAGACCAAGCTGGGCAACACCGAGGCGAAGACCTTTGTCCAGAAGATCATTCACGAGCACCTCACCGACTGGTTCGACCGCAACCCCAACGAGGCGTCGGACATCGTCCGCAAGGGCATCCAGGCCGCCACGGCCCGGGTCGCCGCCCGCAAGGCCCGCGACCTCACCCGCCGCAAGGGTCTGCTGGAGAGCGCCTCGCTGCCGGGCAAGCTGTCCGACTGCCAGTCGAACGACCCCACCAAGTGCGAGATCTTCATCGTCGAGGGTGACTCCGCCGGCGGCTCGGCCAAGTCCGGCCGTAATCCGATGTACCAGGCCATCCTGCCCATCCGCGGCAAGATCCTGAACGTCGAGAAGGCACGGGTCGACAAGATCCTCCAGAACACCGAGGTCCAGGCCCTCATCTCGGCCTTCGGCACCGGTATCCACGAGGACTTCGACATCGAGAAGCTCCGCTATCACAAGATCATCCTGATGGCGGACGCCGATGTCGACGGCCAGCACATCAACACCCTGCTGCTGACCTTCCTGTTCCGCTTCATGCGGCCACTGGTCGAGGCGGGCCATGTGTATCTGTCCCGTCCCCCGCTCTACAAGATCAAGTGGGGCCGGGACGACTTCGAGTACGCCTACTCGGACCGTGAGCGGGACGCGCTGGTCGAGCTGGGCAAGCAGCACGGCAAGCGGATCAAGGAAGACTCGATCCAGCGCTTCAAGGGTCTCGGCGAGATGAACGCCGAGGAGCTGCGCGTCACCACGATGGACGTCGAGCACCGCGTACTCGGCCAGGTCACCCTGGACGACGCGGCGCAGGCGGACGACCTGTTCTCGGTGCTGATGGGCGAGGACGTCGAGGCACGGCGCTCCTTCATCCAGCGCAACGCCAAGGACGTCCGCTTCCTCGACATCTGAGTCGGTCTCAGCTGACCGCTCGAAAGGACTGAAGACCAGCAATGGCCGACGAGAAGACCCCCGCCACCACCGGTACCGAAGAGGAAGGCGCGCAGATGCGGATCGAGCCCGTCGGGCTCGAGACGGAGATGCAGCGCTCCTACCTCGACTACGCGATGTCCGTCATCGTCTCGCGTGCGCTGCCGGATGTACGGGACGGCCTCAAGCCCGTCCACCGCCGCGTGCTCTACGCGATGTACGACGGCGGCTACCGGCCCGAGAAGGGCTTCTACAAGTGCGCCCGTGTCGTCGGCGACGTCATGGGTACGTACCACCCGCACGGCGACTCCTCCATCTACGACGCGCTCGTGCGTCTCGCGCAGCCGTGGTCGATGCGGATGCCGCTGGTCGACTCCAACGGCAACTTCGGCTCCCCCGGCAACGACCCGGCCGCCGCCATGCGCTACACCGAGTGCAAGATGGCGCCGCTGTCGATGGAGATGCTCCGGGACATCGACGAGGAGACCGTCGACTTCCAGGACAACTACGACGGCCGCAACCAGGAGCCGACGGTCCTGCCGTCCCGCTTCCCGAACCTGCTGGTCAACGGCAGCGCAGGCATCGCGGTCGGTATGGCCACCAACATCCCGCCGCACAATCTGCGCGAGGTCGCGGCCGGTGCCCAGTGGGCGCTGGAGCACCCGGAGGCCAGCCACGAGGAGCTCCTCGACGCGCTGATCGAGCGGATCAAGGGCCCCGACTTCCCGACCGGTGCGCTGGTCGTGGGCCGCAAGGGCATCGAGGAGGCGTACCGCACCGGCCGCGGCTCCATCACGATGCGCGCGGTGGTCGAGGTCGAGGAGATCCAGAACCGCCAGTGCCTGGTGGTCACGGAGCTTCCGTACCAGGTCAACCCGGACAACCTCGCGCAGAAGATCGCCGACCTGGTGAAGGACGGCAAGGTCGGCGGTATCGCCGACGTCCGCGACGAGACCTCGTCCCGTACCGGCCAGCGCCTGGTCATCGTGCTCAAGCGGGACGCCGTCGCCAAGGTCGTCCTCAACAACCTCTACAAGCACACCGACCTCCAGACCAACTTCGGCGCCAACATGCTGGCGCTGGTCGACGGTGTGCCGCGCACGCTGTCGCTGGACGCGTTCATCCGCCACTGGGTGACGCACCAGATCGAGGTCATCGTCCGCAGGACGAAGTTCCGGCTGCGCAAGGCCGAGGAGCGGGCCCACATCCTGCGCGGTCTGCTCAAGGCGCTGGACGCGATCGACGAGGTCATCGCGCTGATCCGGCGCAGTGACACGGTCGAGGTCGCGCGCGCGGGCCTGATGGATCTGCTGGAGATCGACGAGATCCAGGCGAACGCGATCCTGGAGATGCAGCTCCGCAGGCTGGCGGCCCTGGAGCGGCAGAAGATCGTGCAGGAGCACGACGAGCTCCAGGCGAAGATCAACGAGTACAACGCGATCCTCGCCTCTCCCGAGAAGCAGCGGGCGATCGTCAGCGAGGAGCTCGCCGCCCTGGTGGAGAAGTTCGGCGACGACAGGCGCTCCAAGCTGATCCCCTTCGACGGTGACATGTCCATCGAGGACCTGATCGCCGAGGAGGACATCGTCGTCACCATCACGCGTGGCGGCTACATCAAGCGCACCAAGACCGAGGATTACCGCTCGCAGAAGCGCGGCGGCAAGGGCGTGCGCGGCACCAAGCTGAAGCAGGACGACATCGTCGACCACTTCTTCGTCTCCACCACGCACCACTGGCTGCTGTTCTTCACCAACAAGGGCCGGGTCTACCGGGCCAAGGCGTACGAGCTGCCGGACGCCGGCCGTGACGCCCGCGGGCAGCACGTCGCCAACCTGCTGGCCTTCCAGCCGGACGAGCAGATCGCGGAGATCCTCGCGATCCGCGACTACGAGGCCGTGCCGTATCTGGTGCTCGCCACCAAGGCGGGTCTGGTGAAGAAGACGCCGCTGAAGGACTACGACTCGCCGCGTTCCGGTGGTGTCATCGCGATCAACCTCCGGGAGACCGAGGACGGCGGCGACGACGAGCTGATCGGCGCCGAGCTGGTGTCGGCCGAGGACGATCTGCTGCTGATCAGCAAGAAGGCGCAGTCGATCCGGTTCACCGCCACGGACGATGCCCTGAGGCCCATGGGCCGGGCGACATCCGGTGTGAAGGGCATGAGCTTCCGCGAGGGCGACGAACTGCTCTCGATGAACGTGGTCCGGCCCGGTACGTTCGTGTTCACCGCCACCGACGGTGGTTACGCGAAGCGCACCGCTGTGGACGAGTACCGCGTCCAGGGTCGCGGCGGCCTCGGTATCAAGGCCGCCAAGATCGTGGAGGACCGCGGTTCGCTCGTGGGCGCGCTGGTGGTCGAGGAGACCGACGAGATCCTCGCCATCACGTTGTCCGGTGGTGTGATCCGTACGCGAGTCAACGAAGTCAGGGAGACGGGCCGTGACACCATGGGCGTCCAACTGATCAACCTGGGCAAGCGGGACGCCGTGGTCGGTATCGCGCGTAACGCGGAGGCGGGACGCGAGGCCGAGGAAGTCGATGGCGCGGAGGGTGCCGACGGCGCTGACGGTGTCGACGGGGCCGAGGACGGTGCCGTGGTGGCGGAGGCCGCCGCGGAGCGCGAGGAGCAGTAAGTGAGTGGAGCCGAGGGCGCCGGTCCGGGCGCCTCTGCCGGAGCCGCCGAATCCAATGGCGCCCACGGCTCCGCGGATGGCCCCCGGGGGGTTACGGTGACGGACACCGGGGGGCCCAGGCCCCCGTACGAGAACGACGGCGGGGAGCAGGAGCAGCCGGTGCAGCAGCAGGGAACGAAGCAGCCTTACCACCCGCCTCAGGCGTACCCGTCGCCCCAGGGCGACGAGGGCGCCCAGGGGGGTGGCCGGCAGTCGGGCACGGCGGCCGGACAGACAGCCACCGACGGGGCGGTACGCCGCCCTCGTACCGGGGCGACCACTCAGCCGAGGACCCGCAAGGCACGCCTGCGGGTCGCCAAGGCCGATCCGTGGTCGGTGATGAAGGTGAGCTTCCTGCTCTCCATCGCCATCGGCATCTGCACGATCATCGCCTCGGCGGTGCTGTGGATGGTCATGGACGCCATGGGTGTCTTCACGGAGGTCGGCAGGACGTTCAGCGACGCGACGACGGTCAGTGGCGAGGCCGGCGAGAACGGCGGCTTCGATCTGGAGTCGTTCCTCTCGCTGCCGCGCGTGCTTATCTTCACCTCGGTGATCGCCGTGATCGATGTGGTGCTGGCCACAGCGCTGGCGACGCTCGGAGCGTTCATCTACAACATCTCCGCCGGGTTCGTGGGCGGGATCGAGCTGACGCTCGCGGAGGACGAGTAGGCGAAGGTCCGGGGGGTAGAGAACCGATTTTGGGACTACCCCCCACGTGCGCTAACCTTCAGGAGTCAGCGCGCAGCGCGGCGGGGCTATAGCTCAGTTGGTTAGAGCGCATCCCTGATAAGGATGAGGCCACAGGTTCAAATCCTGTTAGCCCCACATTGCTTAACACCAGGTCAGAAGGCCGGTAGATCCTAGTGATCTACCGGCCTTCTGTCTGTGTTGATCTTGTGAGTCCGCTACTCGTCCGACCTCGCTCTTGGGGCCATGCCCTGGAGTCGCTGCGGCGCAGAGTGCGAGTGGTACGAATACGGCCGCCGACCCTTGACCGGCTACCGGAGCCGTCTGCTGCGCCTACCGATATCGCCGCTGGTCAGAGGCCTACAGAGCCTCCGAGTGTTTTGGGAACACTGTTCGCGGCTTGGCACGTCCGCCGCGCCCTCGGCTCGGTGCGGCCGATCGGGTTGCTGATCAGCGACTTGGTGCGGGTCGGATGGCCGCTGCATGTGGGGGGTGATCACCTGGCGATGCCTGTACGCCCGGCTGTCTTGTCGCGCAACTGCGCGTCGGGCGTCATCGTGTCCGACGTGAAGGGAATGAGATGGGCCAAAGCCAAAGTCGGGTGGCGGGGGATGGGGCGGTGGGACATGCCACGTTCAGTGGTCGCCCTGGAAGGATGCCGTCGAGCGGGCGGTTGGGCCGGTACGTGCTGGGGCTGCTGCTGTCCCTGGTGATGGCGGCGGCGGCA
>NZ_JBHXFA010000045.1:39551-45899 GCF_042724175.1 Streptomyces sp. NPDC127084 | reverse complement strand
CTCGGCTCTGCCAGAGCCCCGCCCGCCAGACAGACCCGATCTGGGGCCAATGCCAACCGCCCCGGCGTGGGCCCCCTACCTCTGTTGGGCGCCCCCCCCCCGCGGCTTTTGGCTGCTACGAGGCCTTCGGGTGTCGGGGGCCTTTGAGAGTTCGGGTCACTGGGGCTTCGGGAATCCGCCGGACGCCCGGACGTCCCTGGCGGCGGTCACGCCGACTCTCGGAAGCCCGGGCGGCCCGACCCCCGGCTGCCCGGGCCGCCCCCATACGGCCTGGCCTTCCTACGGCGTCAGCGGCGGGTGCTGGCCCGTGCCCGGCTGCGGCGGAGTGGGGGCGGCGTCGTCCTGGCGGATGACCTCGCCCTGGACGACCTTTCCGTCCGGCCGGTGGATACGCGCCTGGCGCAGGGCGTCCTCGAGCGAACCGGGCGTGGCCTGCCGCATCCGGCGCTCCAGGGATTTTCCGGCGTGGCGTCCGACGCTCTGGCGCACCTGCGGAAGAAGCAGCAGCAGTCCGGCGGCGTCGGAGACCAGCCCCGGCAGCATCAGCAGCAGTCCGCCCAGCATCAGCAGGCCGTTGCCCTCGGCTTGCCGGTCGCCCGGCGCCGCCGGGGCCGCGCCGGGCTGCTGGAAAGCCTGGGTGAGGTTGCGGAAAGCCCGGCGACCGGCCCTCTTGGTCACCATGGCTCCGAGCACCGCGCCCGCCGCGAGGAGGGCGAACACGGTGAACCCGCCGGCCGCTCCGGCCACCAGCGTGAGCAGCCAGATCTCCAGGAGCAGCCAGGCGGCGATACCGAGAGGCAGGAAGGTGCGGGTGCGAGAACGCTGCGGGGCGGTCGGAGTGCGTACACCGGTCGTCATGGACCCAGTGTGCCTGGCCGACCGCTCGGATGGCGTAAAGAGCGCAGCCGGGTCAGGAAGCGGGTCGGGAGGGCTTCGCCGGGCGGCGGCCCAGCAGGCGGTTCGCCCGGGCGCTCAGGCCCCAGGCGGTGACCCGCCACAGCGCCTCGACGAGGATGTCCCTGCTCATCTTGGAGTCGCCGCGCTCGCGCTCGACGAAGGTGATCGGGACTTCCACGACATGGAATCCGGCGGCGACAGCGCGACGCGCCAGGTCGACCTGGAAGCAGTAGCCGGCCGAGGCGACGTCCTCAAGGCCGAGGCCCTCCAGGGTCTCCTTGCGGAAGGCACGGAAACCGCCGGTGACATCGCGGATCGGGACATCGAGCAGGACCCGTGAGTAGAGGCTTCCGCCGCGGGAGATGAACTCCCGGGACTTGGGCCAGTTCACGATCCTCCCGCCGGGCACCCAGCGGGAGCCCAGGACGAGATCCGCGCCCTTGAGCGCGGTGAGCAGCCGGGGCAGTTCCTCGGGCTGGTGGGACCCGTCGGCGTCCATCTCCACGAGGACTCCGTAGCCGTGCTCGATCCCCCAGCGGAAGCCCGCGAGATAGGCGGCGCCGAGGCCCTCCTTGCCCTTGCGGTGCAGGACGTGCACCTGGGGGTCCTCACCGGAGAGCTCGTCGGCGATCTTGCCGGTCCCGTCGGGGCTGTTGTCGTCGGCCACCAGGATGTCCGCATCCGGAACCGCGGCACGCACCCTGGAGACGATCGGCTCGATGTTCTCGGCCTCGTTGTAGGTGGGGATGATCGCCAAGGCTCTGCCGAGCGGGCCGTACCGCCTCTGACCACCGTCGTTCACTACTGCCCCTTTGACGTCACTACGCAGAGAACCACCATAGCGACCACTGGCGACGCGGCCACCTCGGCACGGTCCCGAAGGGCCCCGGGGCCGCTCCGTGGGACGGCACGGGCCACTGTAGTGCACCGATAAGTCCAGGTCTGGACCGGAATGATCACGATGGCGGCCGGCCGCGGTTCGGAACCGCAGTTCGGGACTGGCAGCGGGATCGGCACCGCGGTCGCCACAGCGGGCGGCAGCGGATCGGAACCCGGCGTCCTTCGGGCCGGCCTGGGACCCGCTGGCTGCGGGCCGCCCGAGTGCCGTTGTCTACTGAACGCCGGGCCCCACCCGGATCGCACCTTCCCCCGAGCTCCTGCGGTGCAGGCCGGACAGAGGAGACCCCCACCGGCCGCGGCCTTCCCTCGCCCCCGAGGCGCGGGCGCTGAACCTGGCTCCTGGTGGTGGTGTGCCGCTGCGGCGCACCACCCCATGACCCAGCGGCGTTCGACGACTGCGTGGAAGTCCCGGCCGGTCGGACGTCCTGTGGTGGACTCGGCCGAACCTACCCGCCTCACGCCGCACTCTGTCAACAGGCACGTCATCTGCGACGATTGGCTGATTCGGCTGGTCAGGCGGGCAGATCCGCAGGTGGCAAACGAACCGTCAGGCGCACAGGGTCGCGGTACGACTAATTCCGATCTCACTCGTTAGGCCGCATATAGATCGTCTGTCCGGAGACCACCGTGCGCAGGCACACCGGGAGGGCCGTGCCGGGGGTGAGATCCGGCAGACCAGGGGTGCCGGAGCGGGGGTCTGTGGACCAGCGTGCGACCCGGTCGTCGGGAGCCTGGACGATGAGTTCACCCGTGCGCCAGATCGCGTAGTCGGCGGGCGCGCCGGGCACCAGGGTGCCCGCGTCGTCCCGCCCGATAGCCCGCCAGCCGCCCCGGGTGTGGGCTGTGAACGCGGCCCGTACCGAGATCCGGTGCTCCGGGGTGCGATGGAAGGCGGCGGCACGGACGGTCCCCCAGGGGTCGAGCGGGGTGACCGGGCTGTCGGAGCCGAAGGCCAGCGGCACCCCGGCGCGCAGCAGCGCGGCGTACGGGTTCAGGGTGCGTGCCCGCTCGATGCCGAGACGCTGGGCGTACATGCCCGTGTCGCCGCCCCACGCGGCGTCGAAGGCGGGCTGCACGGAGGCCGTGAGGCCGAGTTCGGCGAAGGCGGCGATGGTCTCGGGGGCGAGCATCTCGGCGTGCTCCACGCGGTGCCGGGCAGCACGCACCCGGGCGAGGCCGAGCGCGTCGGCAGCGGCCCGGACGCCTTCGACCACGTTGCTGACGGCCCGGTCGCCGATCGCGTGGAATCCGGCCTGGATCCCGGCCTCGGTGCACGCGCCGACATGGGCCGCCACGGCAGCCGCGTCGAGATGGGCGGCGCCGGAGTGCGCCGCGTCGGCGTACGCCTCGTGGAGGCAGGCCGTGTGCGAGCCGAGCGAGCCGTCGGCGAACAGGTCACCGGCCGCTCCCGCCGCACCGAGCGCGCGCGCCCGCCGTACGTCCGTGTCGGCCCAGTAGCCGACGACCCGGGGGCCGTGTCCCTCGGCCGCGATCTTCAGCAGGGCCGTGAAGTCGTCCTCGGACGAGATCTCCGGCCCCGCGCACTCATGGACGGTGCCGATGCCGAGCGAGGCGGCATGCCGCAGCGCCAGGCGCTGGGCCTCGGCGCCCTGCCCGGGGGACACGGCGGCGTACGCGGCGGAGCGCACCGCGTGGTGGGCGTCCCCGGTAAGCGGTTCGCCGTCGCGGAAGCCGCTCATGGCGCGCACCCCGGGCACCAGGTCGAGCAGCGCGGTGGTCACCACCGCGGAATGCACGTCGATCCGGGTGAGGTAGAGCGGCCGGCCGCCGGTGAGCTCGTCGAGCTCGGCCCGCCGGGGCGGGCGCTGCTCGGGCCAGCGCGCGGCGTCCCAACCGTGTCCGATGAGGATGCGGTCGGCGGGCCGCGCCGCGGCGTAGGCGCGGATGCGGTCGGCGGCCTCGGTGAGCGAGCGGGCGCCCGAGAGGTCGAGCCCGGAGAGTGCGAGACCGGTCGCGGTGGTGTGCACATGGGCGTCCACGAACGCCGGGGTCACCAGGGCGCCTTCCAGGTCCTCGACCTCGTCCACGCCGGACGCGAAGGCGTCGGCCGCGCCTTCTGACCCCACCCAGGCGATGTGCCCCCGCTCGACCACCATGGCTGTCGCGAACGGATCGGCGGGGCTGTGTACGTCTCCGCCGCGCAGCAGCACGGTGCGGTGTTCGCCCGGGGGCACGCTCTCACTCATGGGGAACAGCCTAGATTCGCGGTGGCCGTGCCTCGTACGGGGTGGACAGGACCACGGTGGTGCGCGTGGACACACCTGCCAGCGAGCGGATCTGGCTGAGCAGTTCCTCCAGCTCGATCGGGCTTCCGACGCGGACCTTCAGGATGTAGTTCTCATCCCCGGCCACGCTGTGGCATGCCTCGATCTCGGGCACACCGGCGAGCCGGTCGGCGATATCGTCCGGGGCGCTCGGATCGAACGGTTTCACCGAGATGAAGGCCGTCAGTGGCAGGCCGACCTCCTCCGGGTCCACGACAGCGGCGTAGCCGCGGATGACACCACGTTGTTCGAGCCGCCGCACGCGCTGGTGCACCGCCGAGGTGGACAGGCCGGTGGCCTTGCCCAGGTCGGTGTAGCTCATGCGCCCGTCCTTGACGAGCAACTCGACGATCTGACGATCCAGCTCCTCCATGCGGATCAACCTATTGCCCCGGACGGCGCCGGGCACAGCGGGCTGCCTCGGACGGAGGCTCGGATGAGGTCACTCAGGCGCGGGATGGGGCCCCACCCGAGCACCCAGCGCGCGATATGTGATGAACACCACAAGGTCATGGCCGTGTCCTTCGATGCCGCACGGTTATCCAGGGAGCCGCGAGGGAAGTGCTTGGTGTGGTCGAGGGCCGCGTATGCCTGGTCGGCCCACCCGAGGGGGAGATTTTCCATGCACAGTGTGAAGCGAGCCGGACGTACCGAACCGGAGCCCGCTGATTCCGTCTGCCCCGGCAGCGACATCGCGGACGACGAACGGGGTGCCTACGACACCTTCGAGATGTACCGGGTGATCTGCCCGGACTGCGCCCAGCCGATCGCACTGCTGGCCGACGAGGTCGCCCTTCCGGAGCACGCCCTGTGCCCGACGCCGTGGAACCCCTTCGTGCTCTCCGTGTGCACGGGCACCGGCCGGTCCGCCGCGGAAGCCGGCCCCGCTGACGAGACGTTGGAAGTCCAGGAGCAGGACACCGCGCTGCTGCTGACGCTCCCCCAGGGTCTCGACTGGCGGATGCAGCCCTTCTCGCACGTCGGCGGCCCCGGCTCGCGCCCACTCAAGGCTCCGCCGGCGCGCCGGGCGGCCTGAGCGGCTCGTCCACCCCCGGTGCCCCGCGCACCACGGCAACCGATTGAGGCGGGGACCGCGCCTGAGGTGGGGACCGCGCCGACCCGCACCGGCGCCATGGCGGGGGACAGCACGAACTGGCTCTCGCATCAGCGGAACGGTGACCCAGCCGGGCCCGGGGGCGTTTTTCGGGCATGACCCCGCACATGCACCCGCAGCACTCCACGGGCGGCACCGGCCGTCGGCGGCTGATGGCACCGCGCCCGGAAGAATCGGTTCCGCGGTCGGTGGATCCGCCGATCTACCGCGATCTGATGCGCAACTGGGCACAGGAAGGCCGCACTCTGCCGGGCCGCCGTGATCAGGAATGGAACAGGCTGACGGCGGCCCCGGCATGGACGCGGCGGACCGGATGGGTCAGCGGGACTCTGGCCCCGCAAGGTGACGGGCGATGACCATCCGCTGGATCTGGTTGGTACCCTCGACGATCTGGAGCACCTTGGCCTCACGCATAAGCCGCTCGGCGGGGAAGTCCGCCGTATAGCCGTAGCCGCCGAGGATCTGCACCGCGTCGGTGGTCACCTGCATGGCCGTGTCCGTGCAGAACAGCTTGGCCATGGCCGCCTGCCGGGAGTACGGCTTGCCCGCGTCCCGCAGCCGCGCGGCGGACAGGTACAGCGAGCGGCCCGCCTCGACCTTGGTGGCCATGTCGGCCAGCATGAAGCGCAGCCCCTGGAAGTCCGCGATGGGGCGGCCGAACTGCTGCCGGCTCGCGGCGTATGCGAGGGCCTCGTCCAGCGCCGCCTGGGCTACGCC
Source organism: Streptomyces sp. NPDC127084 (assembly GCF_042724175.1). Lineage (NCBI taxonomy): Bacteria > Bacillati > Actinomycetota > Actinomycetes > Kitasatosporales > Streptomycetaceae > Streptomyces > Streptomyces sp. NPDC127084. Next base: position 39,986 of record NZ_JBHXFA010000045.1, on the reverse strand, counting down.
GATACCGCAGGCCGCGATGCCGAGACGCCCTGCGTCCAGCGCCGCCAGCGCGATCGCGAAGCCCTGGCCCTCCTCGCCGATACGGCGCGCGTCCGGGACGCGTACACCGTCGAAGTGGAGCTGCGCGGTCGGGGAGCCCTTCATGCCCATCTTCTTCTCGGGCGCGGCGGCACTCAGTCCCTCGGCGTCTCCGGGCACGAGGTAGGCCGTGATCCCGCGCGGGCCCTCGCCTCCGGAGCGGGCGAGCAAGGTGTAGAAGTCGGCGACCCCGCCGTGCGTGATCCACGCCTTGGTGCCGTTGATCACCCAGTCGTCCTCATCGCGCACGGCCTTGGTACGCAGCGAGGCGGCGTGGCTTGCCGCTGTGTGCGCGGGTTGGGGTGCTGCGCGGTCCCGTGCCGCGCCGACGACGTGCCGGGCGAGGGGCGGGTGCGT
>NZ_JBHXFA010000045.1:13181-39541 GCF_042724175.1 Streptomyces sp. NPDC127084 | reverse complement strand
AACACCCAGACGTCATAATCGCGCACCGCCTTTCTCCGCACCGAGGCGGCGTCCTACCCGGAGGAGGGCTCGGCCAGGCAGTAGGCGCCGAGCAGTCCGCCGCCGAGCATCGCCGGGAGATGGTCGGCTTGCTGCTGCTTGGTGCCGTAGTTGGCGAGGGCGTGGCAGGCCAGGGAGTGCACGCTCACGCCGAGCCCGACGGTGAGCCGGGCGGCGGCGAGCTCTTCCAGGACCTGGAGGTACACCTCGTACGGCTGGTCACCGCCGCCGAACTCGGAGCTGTACGGCAGTCCGAGCAGTCCGGACTCGGAGAGCAGCGTGAAGATGTCCCGCGGGAAGACGCCCGCTTCCTCTTCCGCGGCCGCGCGGGGGGCGATCTCCCGCTGGACGAGCTCGCGGACCAGGGCGATGAGGTCCCTGGACTCCTCGGTGGGCAGTATCCGGTCCACCGGCTGCGGGGCGCGGTCGGGCATGGCGGCGCTCTCCTCCCTGTCAGGCGCTGCGGCGGTCGCACGCGGGGTGGACGGGCGCCGCCGGATGGTTCTGCCTGGTGCGCCGATCCTGCCTTCCCGGATCTCGGAAGCGGCTGACCAGCGGCTGTGGCGGGTTGAGTATGCCCGATCGAGGGGCGTCCGTCACACGCGGGCAGGCTGCCTGCCTGCGGCTGAATGGTGTGACGGTGTCACCGGCGCGAGAGGCGCCACGCCGCCAACATCAACCACATCATCGCCAAGACGATCGCGACCGAGGCCGAGCGCACCCGGGCCGGGGCCTCCCTGGAAGAACTCAAGGGGATCCGGCAGCCGGAACGCTGCCCGCAGCCTCGCTCGCAAGGGCGAGGCTGTGTGGAGAGCGGGACGTGAGTCACGCGCCCCTGCCACCCCATAAGGGTGTCTGGACGGAGGAGGTCTCACCACGGCCAGTGGTGCCCTACCTCGCCCGGCCCACCAAGGCCGGGTCAAGTCGACAGGAGCCCGGTCTGGGTGACGAACATGGCGATGACGACCACGAGGGTCCAGCCCAGGATGTGCTCCAGGATCTTGGGGCCGTTGTCCTTGGGTCCCCCGGTGCGGACCCGGGTGTCGGATGCAGTGGTCGCGGTCATGGTGTCTCGCTCGGTCGTCGTCGCGGTCGTGGCGGTCCCCCCGGCGTTGCCCGCCCAGGGTGCCAGCCCGGCCGCCGAGAGGCAGTGACCGGTGTCACCACCCTCACGGCGCCGCCGGTCGCGTCACTGGATGCCGAGTGCGGCGTGGGCCGTGCGCTGGGCCGCGGTCGGGGGGTCCGGCCAGTAGAGGCAGCAGACGCCGCCTTCCTCCAAGGCCGTACCGCACGTGCCGCACGTGAAGGTGTGGCCGCCGGGTGTCATCTCATCGCCGCAGCAGTCCGGGGCGACGTCGAGGCCGAGCTCGTCACCAGGGACCAGCTCGTGCCCGTGGCTGGAAGGCTCCATGAAAAGGGTCCTCTCTGGTCGTAGGCGTATTGCAGTTCGGCAATGAGGTACGGGCTTGCAATGGGCGCAGCCAGCACAGTGAGCCGTCATCGAGCCATTCGAGCGGAATGGCTCCGCGAACAGCGTCACGGGGCCGAGGGGGAAAGCGCCTCCACGATGCGCGGCGAAGACGGAGAGCCTCAGCTCGATGACCGCCGGGCGGGTGCTGAGTTCATGCCCGGGACGCTAAACACCCACGCACACGCGGAACCGTTCCTCCTGGCGAGGGTTCCTACGAATGGGGCGACCGAGGACGCTGGGAATCAACTGCTACTCGTGGACCGCTGGCGCCCTCGCGCTCCGCCCAAGTGCCCTCTCACCTGCGGATACGCGCTACTCCGCCGGCCCCGGACCAAGCCGGGACGACCGAAGACACCCAGTTGTCCCCGAAATGACGGCTAGCCGGGGCCATCAAACCAGCGAGCGCCGGCATTCACAGCATGCAGCATGAAATGTGTCATTTCGCAGCAAATAGATCAGCAAGGCATAAGTTGGCGCCGGGTTAAGCAATGATCTGCGGCTACTGGTGCCTGTTGTGTTGCGAGGCAGCGGGCCGCCTTTCCTTGAGGTGGAGGTGCTGATGGCCAGCCGTGAGATTGAACGGGCCGTAGCAGCGAGCAGCCATATCAACCTGAAAAGCGGCTTGAAAGGATGTATGGATATCTTCTCTGGTCTGCTGTTCGTGTTCAGTCGGCGTACGGGAAAACCCGCAGGCCGACTCCGTTCGAGAGTCAGCAGCGTTGGGGCGGTAGCGGCCCTGGCTATGGCGCTTGTGCTGTTCTCCCCGGGACTCGCCCAGGCGGCGCCGGGAGATCTGGACCCCACCTTCGGAACCGGCGGCAAGGTGACCACCGGCTTCGGCGCCGGCCTCAGCCCTTTTGGCGAAGACCTTGCGATCCAGGCCGACGGCAAGATCGTCGCCGTCGGAGGCAGCGACACGGGCCTCGGCAGTGACTTCGCGCTGGCCCGGTACAACACCGACGGCAGCCTGGACGCGACCTTCGGCACCGGCGGCCTCGTCACCACCGACTTCGGCGGCACCGACGCGGCCATCGGGGTGGCGGTGCAACCCGATGGCAAGATCGTCACCGTCGGCTACAGCGACGCGGGGGGCACCCTCAACGACTTCGCGCTGGCCCGCTACAACACCGACGGCAGCCTGGACGCGACCTTCGGCACCGGCGGCCTCGTCACCACCGACTTCGGCCCCGGCCGCAGCGACGTGGCCAACGCCGTGGCATTGCAGACGGACGGCAAGATCGTCGCCGTCGGAGGCAGCGCCCTGGTTGCTGCCAACGACTTCGCACTGGCCCGCTACAACACCGACGGCAGCCTGGACGCGACCTTCGGCACCGGCGGCAGGGTGCTCACCGACTTCGGCGGCGATGGTGATATCGCTTCCGCCGTGGCACTGCAGACGGACGGCAAGATCGTCACCGCCGGCCTGAGCAACGCCAGCGGCACCTTCGACTTCGCGCTGGCCCGCTACGACACCGACGGCAGCCTGGACGCGACCTTCGGCACCGGCGGCCTGGTCACCACCGACTTCGGCGCCACCAACAACTGGGCATTCGGTGTGGCATTGCAGACAGACGGCAAGATCGTCGCCGCCGGCTACAGCAACGCCAGCGGCACCTTCGACTTCGCGCTGGCCCGCTACGACACCGACGGCAGCCTGGACGCGACCTTCGGCACCGGCGGCCTCGTCACCACCGACTTCGGCGGCTTCGACATCGGTTTCGCTGTGGCATTGCAGACAGACGGCAAGATCGTCGCCGCCGGCTACAGCGACGTGAGCGGCACCATCGACTTCGCGCTGGCCCGCTACAACACCGACGGCAGCCTGGACGCGACCTTCGGCACCGGCGGCCTCGTCACCACTGGCTTCGGCGGCAGCTTCGACGCGGCCTCGGCAGTGGCGCTGCAGGCCGACGGCAAGATCGTCGCCGCGGGAAGCAGCGACGCGAGCGGCACCAGCGAATTCGCGCTGGCCCGCTACCTGGACGGCGTCCCCATCCTGACCATCGACAAAGGCCACACCGGGGACTTCACTGGGGGACAGCAGGGCGTCTACACCATCACGGTGGGCAACAGCGGGGCCGGCCCGACCAACGGCAGCCCCGTCACCGTGCACGACGCTCTGCCTCCCGGACTCACAACCGTCAGCATCTCCGGTCCTGGGTGGGACTGCATCCGGGCGACGCTCACATGCACGCGCAGCGACGTCCTGGCCGCGGGTGACAGCTACCCGCCCATCAAGCTGAGAGTGCGCGCGTCCTGCGATGCGCCTTCCCAGGGGACGAACACCGCCACCGTCACCGGAGGCGGCGACAGCGCCACACATACAGCCGAAGACCCCACCACCATCAACCCCGGGCGCTGCTGCCACCACGGCTACTGGCACCACGGCCACTGGCACCACGGCCACTGGCAGCACGGCTACTGGCAGCACCCGAGTCGTGCCACCCCCCGCTGCCAAGGCTGAAGGAACACCCGCGCCACCCTTGAACGGCTGAACCGACCACTCCCACCGCGGCAGACAAACTGACACCAGTTTGCCGGTGCCGTTCAGCGCCCCCGGCGCCTCACGGCTCCGGGGGACGTCCGGCGCGGCGGCGATGTCACAGCGCCCGGGCGTCCACGGCAAGCCGGACGAGAGTTTCGGCGTCGAGGGCGCGCTGTTCACAGTGGTCACGGTCGGCGGTCAGGAGCGCGAACGCGTTGTCTGCGGCGATCCAAAGGGCCAGATTTCCGACCCAGTCCGGCAGCGTCTCAAGGACGGAACCCTCGTGCGTCACCTGCCACACGCCGAGACCGTCGACGTGCGTTTCGCGGATCATCCACGCTCCACATGACGCCGGAGGCGGACGGCCGCGGCCGGAGTGCGATGCAGGACTGGTTCGAAGGCAATTCCTGAACGATCTCCCCAGGTTCTCCCCAGCGGGCGGATCCGCTCCCCCGAGAGGGCTCCCCGCCGAAGTGGTGGGGAGCCCTTTGTCCCTCTACCTGATTCCCAGAGAAGCCAGAACAGCCTTCTGACCTGTAGAAATGCCCTCCGGCCAGTAGAGGTAGCAGACACCGCCTGTGCCGGAAACCACCTTCCCTGCGGCGTTGTGGCGCTTGGTGCGCAGCCAGACGTTCTCCCATTCGCGCCGCCGGTAGACCCTGCGGACGGCCGGGTTGCTCGGGGAAGCGGGGTCGTTCGCGATCACGTCTCCCGCGGCGGTGAAGCCGATGACGGTCATCAGATGGCCCGCAGTGCCGTACCCGGCGCCGGTCAGCTCCTCCTTGAGGAACGACTGCGAGGTGATGGCCGGGATGCCTGCCCGTACGAGGCTCTCCAGCTCGGTGAGCGACTGGAGGCGGGTGACCACGCCGTTCAGGCCCCGGTAGGTCGCGGCGTAGGCGGCGTTGAAGGGCCAGTTGCCACAGCCCTCGTACTGGTAGTCGTAGGTGTGGCGAGCCGCGTGGCAGACCTGCGGGTCGGTGAAGGCGGGATCGACCCAGGCGAGATCCTGAGCGGTGGGTCTCCGGCCCCAGTATTCGACGATCATCTGCGAGGAGGTGGGGCTGCACCAGGCCTCGCCGCCGTTGTCGTACTGGGGATACCGGCCGACGTGGGTGTTCTGGGAGTAGCGCGGCACGGTCAGCTCGCGCACGAGGCCGGGAGCGGACGCGGGCACGGTGAACCGGTCCGGGACGGCTGAAGCCATCGCGCCCACCCGCCACACGGTCGGGGTGCGGGTGGTGCCCGGCGTACGGAAGAGGGTGAGTCGCAGCCGGTACGAGGCGATCCGCAGACCGCTCGCCGGGGCGTCCACGGAGAGGGTGTCGGTCGACACGGTGGTCTTGCCGTCGCTCTGGCCGTCCACGGAGGTGCGGCGGATGTCGCCGTCGCCGGATGCCCAGCGCCCCATGACGTACCAGGGCATCGCGCTGCCGTCCGCATAGGTGCCCGTCACCTGCACCTGCAGCCAGGTGCCGGCCGGCGTGTGGGCGTTCCAGGAGACGACGATCTCGGTCGCCGGGGCGCCCGGGCGGTGCGAGGGCGAGGTCCAGCTGCCGCACTCCCAGGCGCTCGTGCGCCCGGTGTGCGGGTCGCGGTAGGTCGTGCGGCGTACGGGCGAGCCGATGGCCACGCCGGGGCGGATGCCGGTGACGAGGCGGACGCCCGCACTGGCCCCTCTGCTCCAGTCGGCCTGGGTCACCCAGAAGTGGTTGTCCACCGTGCGGGCGGCGGCAGCAGCCCCGTGTGCGGCCGACGGGGCCGCGCCGCCCACTCCGGCCGCGGCGGCGAGTGCGGCGGAAAGAACGGTTCTGCGCGAAGCGGCTCCGGTCATGGGATCTCCGTCTTGTGAGCAGGACAGTCGGAGTGGTCGGGGTCCCACTATCCCCGGTATCCGGATGCTTCCGTCCCGGTGCGCCCGGGGACGCGCGCGGCGCCACCCGAACGACGGGATGCGTGCCGGCGCCGGCAAGGAGGATCCGGAGGCCGGACGCACGCGGGCGCATCGTAGGGTGGCCCCTGTGAACTCCGGCGTCCGTCTCGATTTCGGCCGTGCCGCATCGGGACTGCGCGCTCTTGAGCCGTCCTGCGGCCCCGTCAGGCTGGTCGCGGTCGACGGGCATGCCGGATCCGGAAAGAGCACCTTCACCGTGCTTCTCGCCGAGGCACTCGGCGACGCGCCGGTGCTGCATCTGGACGACATCGCCACGCACGACGAACTGTTCTCCTGGACGGGCCGTTTCCTGGCCCAGGTCGTCGAGCCGCTGTCGCGGGGCCACAGCGCGCTCTACCGGCCCTACGACTGGAGTCTGCGCCGCTTCGGTACGCCGCGTACGCTCGCCCCCGCGCCGGTCGTACTCATCGAGGGCGTCGGGGCGGGCCGGAGGGCACTGCGTCCTCATCTCGCGCGGCTCCTCTGGATGGACCGGGGACCCGAGGAGTCCTGGGCGCGCGGTCGTGACCGCGACGGTCCCGGGCTCAGTGAGTTCTGGGACGCGTGGACCGTGGCGGAGTCGCGCCATTTCACCGATGACCCTTCGCGCCCCTTTGCCGACACTGTGGTGCGGGAGTGTTCCACGGGGTATACGTGGCTGCCGGGGCCAGGGACAACAGCAAGCACGAGTCAGTTCCTCACGGACAGTGATCGGCTTTCGCCGCCGTACTGAGCAGTCGGAAATCGGCCGTTCGAGTGCCTCAACTCTGCTTGACCCAAGGGCCATACAGGTCTTACGTTCTGAATGTGCGGCTTTTCGGAGTCGCCCGGACGCGAAGCCCCCGGTTGTTCCCCCGTGATCGGGGGCTTCGTTCTGCCCTTCTCACAGCGCACTGGTGCACCTTCCGAGCCCCCGCGATCACCCTGGGTCACTGTCTGGCCGTCGCCCACGTCACCCTTATTCACCTGCGCCTGCGCGGGTACGATGCACCTCGGTGCGGTCAATTCCCGTCCGCGGCACGGTGGTTCAGCACGCTCCGACGGGCGCCCGCCCGGCGGGAGGGCACGGGGCACATATGTGGGGGACCGGATGGACATCGCCACGCAGGGCTCGACTGCCCCGGCCGACCTCGCTTGGGTGCGCGGCGTGGACGCCTACACCATGGGCGCGTACCCGCAGGCCGAAGAGGAGTTCAGAGCCGCGGTCCGGCTCGACCCGGGAATGGCGGACGCCTGGCTCGGTCTGCACGCCTTACGCGTCGACACCACGACGGCGCTGCTGCGGATGTACCGCCACCGGGAGCGCTTCGGCGAGCAGCGCGCCCGGCACCGGCGCACCCTGAACTCCTGGTACTGGCTGGGCTGGTGGGTGCAGCCGGTACTGGAGAGCCCGCGCGATCTACTGCTCGCGCACGCCTCGCACTGGTTGGACGGCCGCCATGTCCCCGAGCTGGACCGGGCGCTCGCGGGGCTGCCGCCCATCGACGCCGACCTCCAGGTGCGGTTTCTGCACGCCTGCCGCGCGTATCTGGTCAAGGACTGGGAACACCTGGTCCGGCATACGGAACCGCTGGTCAACGACCCGCTGCTGGGTATCGAGGCGGGGCTGTTCGGGGGCATGGCGCGGGTGCGTCTCGAGATGTACGGGCAGGCCGAGCCGCTGCTGTCGGCGGCGCTGATGCGCTGCCGCAGCGAGCAGCCGCAGCGCAAGGAGCTGCGCTACTGGCTGGCCCGCGCCCATGAGGGCACCGGGCGGTCCGCCGCCGCACTGCCGCTGTACCGGGCGGTGCACCGGGTCGATCCGGCGTTCATGGACACCTCGGCTCGGCTGGCCGCGATCGCCGAGTACGACAGCGGCGGCGGTTTCGACGGGGTGGACGGCTTCGACGGACCGGGTGGACCAGCCGGGCTGGCCACCGTGTCGCTCGCGGGCTCGGGCTACGGCCAGGACGCGGTCGACGGCTCACCGGCGGAACCGGAGGCGCCGCTGCCGCCCGAGACGCGCTTCGGCGGGCAGCAGCAACCGCAGTTCGGCGGCCCGGTCGCGGCGGCACCCGTGCCGGGCGTACGGGAGAAGTCAGGTGTCCCGGCCCAGTCGGCGTCGCCGTCGCACCCCTCCGGCCCCACAGACCCGGTGCTGCTCGCCGAAGCGCTGGCCGAGTTGGAGCGGATGGTGGGCCTTGAACCGGTGAAACGCCAGGTGAAGGCGTTGTCCGCGCAGCTGGAGATGGCCCGGCTGCGGGCGGGCCAGGGGCTGCCGGTCCAGCCACCCAAGCGCCACTTCGTCTTCTCCGGGCCGTCCGGCACAGGCAAGACCACCGTGGCACGCATCCTCGGCCGGGTGTTCTACGCGCTGGGGCTGCTCGGCGGGGACCATCTGGTGGAGGCGCAGCGGTCCGACCTGGTCGGCGAGTTCCTGGGGCAGACCGCGGTGAAGGCCAACGAACTGATCGACTCGGCACTCGGCGGGGTGCTGTTCGTGGACGAGGCGTACTCGCTCTCGAACACCGGGTACAGCAAAGGGGACGCGTACGGCGACGAGGCCCTCCAGGTGCTGCTGAAGCGGGCCGAGGACAACCGCGACCATCTGGTGGTCATCCTGGCGGGGTATCCCGAGGGAATGGACCGCCTGCTGGCCGCCAATCCCGGGCTGTCCTCGCGGTTCACCTCCCGGGTGGACTTCCCTTCGTACCGTCCGCTGGAGCTGACGGCGATCGGCGAGGTGCTCGCCGCCGCCAACGGCGATGGCTGGGACGAGGAGGCTCTCGAGGAGCTGCGCTCCATCAGCGGTCATGTGGTCGACCAGGGCTGGATCGACGAACTCGGCAACGGGCGCTTTCTGCGCACGCTGTACGAGAAGAGCTGCGCGTACCGGGACCTGAGGCTCACCGGCTACCCGGGCACCCCGACCCGCGATGAGCTGGCGACGCTGCGGCTGCCCGATCTGATGCAGGCATACGGGGAGGTGCTGTCGGGCCGGGGTCCCGCTGACCGCGGACCCCAGGACCCATCGGGGCTGTGAGACCGATGGCGGGTGTTCCGGAGTGAGGGTCCCGGCACCCTCGCAGGCACCGGGGCGGGGAGCCGGGCCTTCAGCCGGTGAGGCAAGCGGAGCCGGGGCGGCGCCCCGATTCCGGCGAGCGCTCGCTCCCGCGTCTGTTCCCGTTCCCGCGGCGATCCCACCGGCTCAGCCGGCCGGGGTCTCCGCACCCACGGCCCCCAGCACCGCCTCCGCCGGGATCACCGGCGTGGCGCGGCGTGGCCGGTTTCACGGTGTACCGCACCCCGTCCGGTGGGCCGGAGTGTCCGGCCTCGAACTCCCCCGGACTTCGTCCGGGGCCCATACCGGGCCGGGTGGCCGACGCGCTCCCGCGCCCGCGGCGATCCCACCGGCTCAGCCGGCCGGCGTCTCCGCACCCACGGCCCCCAGCACCGCCTCCGCCGGGATCACCGGCACGGGCCCTGGAGGCTGGGCGGCTGGGACCGTGCCGGTCACGGGGCGGCGGGGGGCAGGGGCGGCCTGGTGGGCCGGGTCGCGCACCTCACCGACCAGCATCTCCAGCACGTCCTCCAGCGCCACCAGGCCCAGCACCCGGCCGGACGCGTCAGCGACCTGAGCCAGATGGGTGGCGGCACGGCGCATCACGGTCAGCGCGTCGTCCAGCGGTAGCTCCGCCCGCAGGGTGGCCATCGGGCGCCACACCCGCTGGGGCACGGCCCGCTCGCCGTCCTCGAGGTCGAGGACGTCCTTGACGTGCAGATACCCCATGAAGGGGCCGCTGCCCTCGCCCCTGACCGGGAAGCGCGAGTAGCCCGTGCGGACCGTCAGCTCCTCGATCTGCCGGGGAGAGACCGAAGGCGGCACCGTGACCAGCGACGCCCGGGCGATGAGGACGTCCGTCACAGGACGGCTGCCCAGCTCCAGGGCGTCTTCCAGGCGCTCCTGCTCCTCCGGGTCGAGCAGACCGGCCTGGCCCGCGTCCTCGACCAACTGGCCCAGCTGGTCGCTGGTGTACACGGCCTCGACCTCGTCCTTCGGCTCGACCCGGAAGAGCCTCAGCACGACCCGGGCACACGCCCCGAGCCCCACGGTCACCGGACGGCACAGCCGGGCGAAGCCGACGAGCGCCGGCGCCAGCCACAGCGCGGTCTTCTCCGGGGCCGCCATCGCCAGGTTCTTCGGGAGCATCTCGCCGATGACGAGGTGCAGGAAGACGACCACGGCCAGCGCGATCACATAGCCGAGCGGGTGGATCAGGGCGTCGGGTACGTGCACGGCGTGGAAGACCGGCTCCAGCAGATGCGCCACGGTCGGCTCGGCCACCGCGCCGAGCGTCAGAGAGCAGACCGTGATGCCGAACTGGGCCGCGGCCATCATCTGAGGCAGGTTCTCCAGCCCGTGCAGCACCTGGCGGGCCCGTGCCGAGCCCCCGCTCGCCAGCGGTTCGATCTGACTGCGCCGTACCGAGACCAGGGCGAACTCGGCGCCCACGAAGAAGCCGTTGGCCAGGACGAGAAGCATGGCGAACAGCAGTTGGAGCAGGCTCATCGGGCGCCCTCCATGGCGGCCGGGACCTCGGCCGTGCGCACCAGCTTGACGCGCTCGGCGCGATAGCGGTCCACCTGCCGTACGGAGAGCTTCCAGCCCGGCAGCTCCGCCTTGTCCCCGGCGGCGGGGATACGGCCGAGCAGGTCGGCGACAAGGCCGGCAACGGTCTCGTAAGGCCCGTCGGGCACATCGAGTCCTATCCGCCGCAGGGTGAGCACCCGGCAGCTGCCGTCCGCCTCCCAGGCGGGCCTGCCCTCCTCGGGTGCGACGGGGGCCAGCTCGGGCCGCCCGTCGACCTCGTGGTCGTCGTGTTCGTCGCGGACCTCGCCGACGATCTCCTCGACGATGTCCTCCAGAGTGACGACACCGGCCGTGCCGCCGTACTCGTCGACGACGACGGCGATGGGCTGCTCACTACGCAGCCGCTCCAGCAGCTGGCGCACCGGCAGGGTCTCCGGGACCAGCAGGGGCGGCACCGCGATACGGCCGACCGGGGTACGCAGCCGGGCATGCGCCGGTACGGCGAGCGCGTTTTTCAGATGCACCATGCCCACGATCTCGTCGATACGGTCGCGGTAGACGGGGAAGCGGGAGAGTCCGGTGGCCCGGGTGAGGTTGAGGACGTCCGCCGCGGTCGCGTCGGACTGGAGGGCGCTCATCTTCACCCGTGGGGTCATGATGCTCTGGGCGGTCAGATGGCCCAGCGACAGCGTTCGCACGAACAGTTCGGCCGTGTCCTGCTCCAGTGCTCCGGCACGGGCCGAGTGATGGGCCAGGGATACCAGTTCGCCGGGAGTACGGGCCGACGCCAGCTCATCGGCCGGTTCCACGCCCAGCATCCGCACCAGGCGGTTGGCGACGGAGTTGAGCAGGGCGATCACCGGCCGGAAGAGCGCGGAGAAGCGGTGCTGCGGACCGGCCACGAACCGGGCGACCTGGAGTGGCCGGGAGACCGCCCAGTTCTTGGGGACGAGCTCGCCGACGACCATCTGGACGGCGGAGGCGAGCAGCATGCCGGTGACCACGGCGACCCCGGGGACAGCCCCGTCGGGTATGCCCACCGCGGTCAGCGGCCCGCTCAGCAGTGCGGCGAGCGCGGGCTCGGCGAGCATGCCGACGACCAGAGAGGTGATGGTGATGCCGAGCTGGGTGCCCGAGAGCTGGAACGACAGCTCGCGCAGGGCTCGTACGACACCGCGGGCACGGCGGTCGCCTTCTGCCGCGGCGCGCTCGGCGTCGGCCCGCTCGACCGTGACCAGGCCGAATTCGGCGGCCACGAAGAACCCGTTCGCGAGGATCAGCACGAATGCCGCACAGAGCAGCAGTAGCGGGACGATCATGCCGCCGCCTCAGGTGAGGGGGCGGCGCAGGTACTACCGGACGATCCGTCCATTGCCGGAGGGAGTCACTCCTCGGGTCGTAGGTGCCTCACGGCCACGGCGGCCGCGCGGGTACGAGGCGGAGGTGCACCCGTGCACCTCCGCGTCAAGGGTAATCATGCCCCTGCCCCGCGGGGCAGGCCTCAGTCGTGCTCCGTACCGGTGCCGCGCGCCACGGTGAGCGCGCGCAGTGCCCGGGCGTCGCGGATCGCGTGGTGCCGGGCGATTCCGGGCTGGATGCCGAGCACGGGCAGGCTGGTGCCGTCACTCAGATCGAGGAACACCCAGGGGTCACCCGGACGGAGGTTGACCCGGAGGATCTCCGCCCACTCCAGCCGGCGGCTGCGGGTGAGGTTCACCACGGTCAGGCCCTGCTCGTCCGCAACGACCTTGGGGCGGCTGAGGAGGCCGAGCACCGCGAAGAACATCAGCGCGATGAAGACGAAACTGATCCGCTCCCCCGTGTTGAGCCTCTCCAGGGCGACGGCGACGGCCGTGATGACAGCGAACATCACCGTGCCGACGGTCAGCAGGACCGCCCGGGTGCGGGTGGGCCGGAAGGTGACCGGGAGCTCGGGAAGTTCCTGCTGGTCCACGGGTGACGAGGATGACGAAGACATCGGGTTCCGCTGTGCTCTCTACGCTGTGTCCGTTACGTCTGCTATGCCTGCTGAGTGCTGTACGGGCTCAGAGGCGGCAGGCGTGGATCGCCGTGGTCAGGATCGCGCGCGCGCCCAGCGCGTACAGGTCGTCCATGACGCGCTGCGCCTCCTTGGCGGGGACCATGGCGCGCACCGCCACCCAGCCCTCGTGGTGCAGCGGGGACACGGTCGGCGACTCCAGGCCCGGGGTGAGGGCGACCGCCTGCTCCAGGTGCTCGACCCGGCAGTCGTAGTCCATCATCACGTAGGAGCGGGCGACCAGGACGCCTTGGAGGCGCCGCAGGAACTGCTCGACTTTCGGGTCGCCGGATTCCGCCCCGGTGCGGCGGATGACCACCGCTTCCGAGGTGAGAATGGGCTCACCGATCACGGCGAGGCCCGCGTTGCGCAGGCTGGTGCCGGTCTCCACCACGTCGGCGATGATCTGGGCGACGCCCAGTTCGATCGCGGTCTCGACGGCGCCGTCGAGGTGGACGACGGAGGCGTCGATTCCGTTGTCCGCGAGGTGCTTGGCGACGATGCCCTCGTAGGAGGTGGCGATCGTCAGTCCGCCGAAGTCCTCGACGCCGGTCGCGGTGCCGGGCTTCGTGGCGTAGCGGAAGGTGGAGCGGGCGAAGCCGAGCTGGAGGATCTCCTCGGCGCCGGCGCCCGAGTCGAGCAGCAGGTCACGGCCGGTGATGCCGATGTCGAGGCGGCCCGAGCTGACGTAGATCGCGATATCGCGCGGGCGCAGGTAGAAGAACTCGACCTCGTTGTCCGGGTCGACCAGCACGAGCTCCTTGGAGTCCTTGCGCTGGAGGTAGCCCGCCTCATGGAGCATCTCCCCCGCAGGTCCGGACAGTGAACCCTTGTTGGGGACGGCGATGCGCAGCATGAGGTGGGCTTCCTTCGTTGCGTAGGAACGTGCGTAGTGCGTGGGGGCGTGAGTCGTGCCGTGGGGTGCCGGCGGCGTACGGAAGGGCTGCTCAGAGGTGTGCGTAGACGTCGTCCAGGGAGATCCCGCGGGCGACCATCATCACCTGGACGTGGTACAGCAGCTGGGAGATCTCCTCGGCCGCCGCCTCCTTGCCCTCGTACTCGGCGGCCATCCAGACCTCGGCGGCCTCCTCTACGACCTTCTTGCCGATGGCATGGACGCCCTTGCCCACGAGCTCGGCGGTGCGGGAAGTGGCGGGGTCGCCGTTGGCTGCCTTGTGCTGGAGCTCGGTGAAGAGCTCCTCGAACGTCTTCTTGGACATGGTGGTCCCACCCTACGCGGAAGTGGGTCTTCCTCAGCGCCAGGGTTCAGATACTGAACGGAGGGTCGCCGCGGTGGCCACGGCGGCGGTGACCGCCTCGTGGCCCTTGTCCTCGTTGGAGCCCTCCAGACCCGCGCGGTCGAGGGCCTGCTCCTCGGTGTCGCAGGTGAGCACACCGAATCCGATGGGGACGCCGGTGTCGATGGAGACCTGGGTGAGGCCGTGGGTGACGCCCTGGCACACGTACTCGAAGTGGGGCGTACCACCGCGGATGACGACCCCGAGGGCCACGATCGCGTCATAGCCGCGGCCCGCGAGCACCTTGGCGACGACCGGGAGTTCGAAGCTTCCGGGGACCCGCAGCAGGGTCGGCTCGTCGATGCCCAGCTCGTGCAACGCGCGCAGGGCGCCGTCGACGAGACCGTCCATGATTTTCTCGTGCCACTGGGCCGCGATCACGGCCACGCGGAGGTCTCCGCAGTTGCGTACGGACAGTTCGGGTGCGCCCTTGCCGCTCACGTTTCTCCTTGGATCTCAGGTGGTGCTGTTGGTGTTTCGGGTGTGCCGGTGCGGTGCTACCGCTACTGGCCGGCACAGGTGGAGGCGGTCGCCGGGGTGGTCCCGGCGCCGGTCCCGGACTGCTCGTCGAGCCAGGGGAGGTCGTGCCCCATGCGGTCGCGCTTGGTGCGCAGATAGCCGAGGTTGTGCTCTCCCGCCTGGACCGGCATAGACTCGCGGCCCTCGACCTTCAGGCCGTACCGCACCAGCGCGCTGATCTTGTCGGGGTTGTTGGTCATCAGCCGCAGGCTGCGGACCCCGAGGTCGGCCAGGATCTGTGCGCCCGCCGCGTAGTCGCGGGCGTCGGCGGGCAGTCCGAGTTCCAGATTGGCGTCCAGGGTGTCCCGTCCGCGCTCCTGCAGTTCGTATGCCCGCAGCTTGGACACCAGGCCGATACCACGGCCCTCGTGTCCGCGCAGGTAGACGACCACACCGCGGCCCGCCTCGGTGACGCGCTCCATGGACGCCTCCAGCTGGGGTCCGCAGTCGCAGCGCAGCGAGTGGAAGATATCGCCGGTCAGGCACTCGGAGTGGACGCGGACCAGCACGTCCTCACCGTCGCCGATGTCACCGTGGACGAGTGCGACATGCTCCACGCCGTCGACGGTGGAGCGGTATCCGTAGGCAGTGAACGCCCCGTGCGCGGTGGGCAGATTGACCTCGGCCTCGCGGCGCACGGTCGGCTCCGCGCTGCGGCGGTAGGCGATCAGGTCCTCGATGGAGATGATCGTCAGACCGTGCTTGCGGGCGAACGGGATCAGCTCGGGCAGCCGCAGCATGGCGCCGTCCTCACCGGCGATCTCCACGATCGCGCCTGCGGGACGCAGCCCGGCGAGCCTGGCCAGGTCGACGGCCGCTTCGGTGTGGCCGTTGCGGGCGAGCACGCCGCCCGGCTTGGCGCGCAGCGGGAAGATATGACCTGGGCGCACGAAGTCTCCGGGCTGGGCCGTGCCGCCGGCCAGCAGCCGAAGCGTGGTGGCCCGGTCCGAGGCGGAGATACCGGTGCTCACGCCGTGGGCGGCGGAGGCGTCGACGGACACAGTGAAGGCCGTGCTCATGGACTCGGTGTTGTGCTGGACCATCTGGGGCAGCTCGAGCCGCTCCAGTTCGTCGCTTTCCATGGGGGCGCAGATCAAGCCCCGGCACTCGCTCATCATGAAGGCGACGATCTCGGGGGTCGCCTTCTCGGCGGCGATGACGAGGTCGCCCTCGTTCTCGCGGTCCTCGTCGTCCACGACCACGACGGGGCGGCCCGCGGCGATGTCGCGGATGGCCTGTTCGACGGGGTCGAGGCGGAGGTCCTCCTCCATAGCGTCGGCCGGGTTCCAGGTGGGCAGGGCACTCATGCTGCCGCTCCTTCCAGTCCTTCGAGGGCAGGAGCGGTGCGGGACCGCTGCCACCAGTCGCGCAGGCCCCACAGGACCAGCGCGCCGTAGATCACATAGACGAATCCGGAGAAGGCGTAGCCGTTCATAAAGGCGAACGGCACACCGACGAGGTCGACGAGCAGCCAGGCGAACCAGAACTCGACCATGCCGCGAGCCTGGGCGTACATCGCTACGAGCGTGCCGACGAAGATGTAGGCGTCCGGCCAGGGGGCCCAGGACAGCACCGGGTACAGGGTGAACAGCCCGCCGACGGCGAGGGTGCCGAGCAGGGCCGCGGCGGCCATCACCGCACGCTCGCGCCAGGTGGCGAACCGTACGGCGATCGAGCCGTCCTGGGCCTGCTCGCGTCCGCGGTTCCACTGCCACCAGCCCCATGCCGCGACCACCATGACCACGACCTGCTTTCCGGCGCTGCCGGTGAAGTGAGCGGTGGCGAAGGCGGCGAAGAGGACGAGACCGGAGACGAACTGGGCGGGCCAGGTCCACACCGAGCGGCGCCAGCCGAGTGCGAGAGCCGTCAGACCGATGAGATTGCCGGTCATGTCGGCCCACTTGATGGGCTGGCCGAAGGCGGTGAACGCCTCGGCGTTCAGCCAGCTCAGGGAGCTCACTCGGCGGCCTCCCCGATGACCGCGGCCGGGCCGGTGGGCGGGCCGGCGTCGGCGCCCGCACCGGCGCGGGTGCCGAGCAGCCGTTCGACGTACTTGGCGATCACGTCCACTTCGAGGTTGACCGGGTCTCCGGGCTGCTTGATGCCGAGCGTGGTCAGCGCGAGGGTGGTGGGGATCAGGCTGATGGTGAAGTAGTCGGGGCCCGCGTCCACCACGGTGAGGCTGACCCCGTCAACGGTGATGGAGCCCTTCTCCACGACGTAGCGCGCGAGCTCCTGCGGCAGGGAGATCCTCACGAGCTCCCAGTTCTCGGAGAGGGTGCGCCGCACGATCGTTCCGGTGCCGTCCACATGGCCCTGCACGATGTGTCCGCCGAACCTGCCGTCGGCCACCATCGGCCGCTCCAGGTTGACCCGGGAGCCGGTGGTGAGCGCGCCCAGGCTGGAGCGCTTCAGGGTCTCGGCCATCACATCGGCGGTGAACTCTCCACCGGCGGTCTCCACGACGGTCAGGCAGACACCGTTCACGGCGATGGAGTCGCCGTGCTTCGCACCCTCAGTGACCAAGGGGCCGCGGAGGCGGAAGCGGGAGGCGTCGTCGAGTTCCTCGACGACGGTGACCTCACCCAGCTCTTCGACGATTCCGGTGAACACTCAAGCTCCCTTGGGGACGGTCGCGGTGATGCGCAGATCGGGGCCGATACGGACGGTCTCGGTCATGTCGAGCCGCAACGCTCTGGTGATGGTGGTGATTCCGGCCTCGGCGAGCGCCGGACGGCCGGCACCGAGGAATACGGGCGCGAGGTAGCCGATGACTTGTTCAACAGCTCCGACGGCGGGGAAGACCCGACGAGGTCACCCGGCCTCCAGAGGCACACTTCATGCTCAGGCATGCGCGGCGGGACTATGAGAGGCCGTTCAGGCTATTCGCAAGTCCATGCGGGCGCGTCAAGGTGCCCACTCGGCCGCTCGCCGCAGACCAGGTCGCACAGGTCCTCAGAGTGGTCAAGATGCAGATCACTGTCCGGGGTTTCGTCGTCATTGCGCGTAGTGGCGATCTGATGCGCTGGCCGTGCACCCCTGGGTGGCGCTTGTCTCTGGTCGGCAGGCAACCATGGTCGTGTGGCGTTTCCATGCTCGCCCGGCGCGGACCTCGCGCCATGCGGTACCTGGGCTGGACAGTACAGGTCCGGCGCGCGCTGCACGGCGGATACCGAGACGCTCAGGCTGGGACATCACGTGTGGGTATCGGTGACCAGAGCGTGTTGCAGAACGGTCCGGGTGATCACCGAAAGGCTCGCGCGTGAGACCTGAGCATGGCGGGACACCAGCGCCGAGATGGTTCTGCAGCACGCCTCAGGTGGAGAGACCGGCGAGACGGAGAAGAAGCTGCTTCACATCGGTGGCCGCGAGGCGGTCGCCGACCGCGTGAGGGAGTGAGCAGATGATGAGCGGGCCCTCGTCGTCACTGAGGGGGAGGCGGCCGTGGCTGCCGCTGACGGGAGACGGGTCCAGGGGCACGACCGCC
Source organism: Streptomyces sp. NPDC127084 (assembly GCF_042724175.1). Lineage (NCBI taxonomy): Bacteria > Bacillati > Actinomycetota > Actinomycetes > Kitasatosporales > Streptomycetaceae > Streptomyces > Streptomyces sp. NPDC127084. The sequence goes on along the minus strand of NZ_JBHXFA010000045.1, from coordinate 21,701 downwards.
ATGCGGTAGCGCAGACCGAGCTTCTTCCGGGCCAGCGCCGTGGCCGCCTTCACCTTCACGTAGGGGTCGAGGGGGTTCATGAACAGCTCGGCGGGGTCGTAGCCGGGTTTGCGGTGGATGTCGACCAGTCGGGCGAAGTCGGGGGCGCGGGCGTCGTCGAGCCAGTAGTAGTACGTGAACCAGGCGTTGGGCTCGGCGACTGCCACGAGCTCGCCGGATCGGGGATGGTCGAGACCGCTCTGCTTCTTGCCGTTGTCGTCAAGGACTCGCTCGATGCCGGGCAGCCCGTCCAGCGCCGCTTTGGTGACTGCCAGGTCCTCGGGGCGACGCACGTAGACATGGGCGATCTGATGGTCGGCGACCGCGAAGGCACGGGATTCCATGGGGTCGAGGTACTCCATGCCGTCCTGGGTGTGCACTTCGAGGAGGCCGGCGCGGCGCAGGGCCCGGTTGATGTCAACGGGGTGGTCCACGCGGGTGATGCCGTACTCGGAGAGTGCGACGACGGTGCGCCCCTCGGCCTTCGCGTCGTCGAGCAGGGGCGCCAGGGCGTTGTCCAGGTCGGCGGCGGCCTTCAGCGAGCGCGGGTCGTCGGGGCCGAAGCGCTGGAGGTCGTAGTCGAGGTGTGGGAGATAGCAGAGGGTGAGGTCGGGACGGCGGGTGCGGTTGATGTGGCGGGTGGCGTCGATGATCCACTCGCTGGAGGTGAGACCGGCGCCGGGGCCCCAGTAGTGGAAGAGGGGGAAGGTGCCCAATTTCCCGGTGAGTTCGTCGTGGAGTTCCGGGGGGCGGGTGTAGCAGTCCGGTTCCTTACGGCCGTCGGCGTAGTAGACGGGCCGGGGAGTGACGGTGATGTCGGTGTCCGCCCCCATGGCGTACCACCAGCAGATGTTGGCGACGGTGTAGCCGGGGTGTGCCCGTCGGGCGGCGTCCCATACCTTGTCGCCGCCGACCAGCCCGTTGTGCTGGCGCCACAGGAGGACGTCCCCGAGCCCGCGGAAGTACCAGCCGTTGCCCACGATGCCGTGCTCGGATGGTGGGGCGCCGGTCAGGAAGGTGGACTGGACGCTGCAGGTGACGGCGGGCAGGACGGTGCCCAGTGGCGTGTACGAGCCGGACTGTGCGAGCGCGTTGAGGTTGGGCATGCCGCCGAGGAGGCGGGGCGTGAGGCCGACGACGTCGAGAACGAGGAGCGGGGTTGGTTCGGCGACGCCGGCGGGTTGCGTGGTCACGGGAGCTCCTTCAGACCGAGGTCGGACAACAAAGCGTGGGCGAAGTCGAGTTCGGCCGAGATGCCGTCGACGAGTTGGGCCGGAGAACCGGGCCGCAGTTCTGGCGGCAGTGCCTGCCAGGTATAGGTCTCGACCTCCAGGTGGCGGGTGAGCGGACGCGGCCCGCCGACGAGCCGGGCCAGGGAGGCCTTCAGTACGGCGAGTGTCGAGGTCAGGGGCGGGGCGGGAGGCGCGTGCAGGGGAATGTGGAAGTGGCAGCGCCAGCTCGAGTCGGCGGGCAGCGCATCGCCGTCGAGGGCCTCTCCGAGGTCGTCGGTGCCCAGCACACCGGTGGCAGTGGTGGTGCGGGTCTGATGCAGGAAGCGCGGCTCGTCGAAGGTGGAGAGCAGGGTACGGACCTGGGGTAGACGGGGGTGTTCGGCGTGCAACGCCGCCGAGAGTTGGGACTTGACGATGGGGATGCCCGCTCGGGCGAGTGAGTCGAGGGCGGTGTGCGGCTCTTCGTAGGAGGTGGCCAGATGGCAGGTGTCGACGCAGATACCGATACGGTCGTGGGCGATGGCGTTCAGCGGCGCGATGGCGTCCCCGGTGGTCTCGATGACGCAGCCTGGCTCCGGCTCCAGGCCGACGCGGATGGAGCGGCCGGTCCGGTCGGCCAGGGTGTCGAGGTTGTCGCCCAGCGCACGCAGGGCGACATGCGCCGACCTTGTGCTGTGCCGGTCGGCGGTGCGCCAGGCGAGCGGCAGGGTTGAGATGCTGCCCTCGGTGACGTCGTCGGGGAGGAGGCGGCTGAGGACGAGGGCCAGCGCCGCGGTGTACTCGAGACGTTCGGGATCCGCCCAGTCCGGCTTGTAGACGCGGTACTTGACCTGCTCGCCACCGAATCCCTCGTAGGGGAAGCCGTTGAGGCTGACGACTTCAAGGCCTCGGCGGTCGAGTTCGGTGCGCAGTCCGCGCAGGGCGGCAGGTGTGTCCGCGAGGATGTGAGCGGCGTCGCGGGCCAGCCACAGGCCGATGCCGAGACGGTCGCGGCCGAGACGGCGGCGCACGGGTTCGCAGTAGTCGCGGAGCTGGGCGAGGACGCCGTCGAGGGTTTCGGCCGGGTGGACGTTGGTGCAGTAGGAGAGGTGGATGGTGGAGCCGTCGGGGTGGCGGAAGCGCATGCGTCACCCTCCGGCGCGGAGGACGGAGTTGCCCTCGTATGTGGCACCGGTATCGGGAGGGGTCAGGTCGAGGCGTCCGCTGAGCCCGTAGAAGGCGACGGGGTTGCGCCAGAGGACCTGGTCGACATCGTCCTCGCTGAATCCCTCGGCCAGCATCAGGTCTGCGACCTTGCGGGTCTTGAGGGGGTCACTACGGCCCCAGTCGGCGGCGGAGTTCACCAGGACCCGCTCAAGCCCGTATCGGCCCAGGAGCACGACCATCCGTTTCTCGTCCATCTTGGTGTCCGGGTAGACGGAGAAGCCGAGCCAGCAACCGCTGGCTTTCGCCTCCTCGACGGTGGTTTCGTTGAGGTGGTCCACGACCACGTGCTCCGGCGGCAGCACGGACTCGCGGATGACATCGAGGGTGCGGCGCAGACCTGCGAGTTTGTCGCGGTGCGGGGTGTGCACCAGCGCGGGCAGTCCGTGATCGGCGGCGAGCTGGAGCTGGGTGGCCAGGGCGGTGTCCTCGGCGGGGGTCATCGAGTCGTAGCCGATCTCGCCGACCGCCACGACCCGGTCCTTGACGAGGTACCGGGGCAGCTCGTCCAGGACGGGCACGCAGCGGGGGTCGTTGGCTTCCTTGGGATTGAGGGCGAGGGTGCAGTGATGCGCGATGCCGTGCTGGGCGGCGCGGAACGGCTCCCAGCCCAGCAGGGAGTCGAAGTAGTCGAGGAACGAGCCGATGGAGGTACGCGCCTGTCCCTGCCAGAAGGAGGGCTCGACGACGGCGCGGACGCCTGCGTCGTACATGGCCTCGTAGTCGTCCGTGGTCCTTGATGTCATGTGGATGTGGGGGTCGAAGATGCGCATCAGGACTCCTTGACGTGGGGCCCGGTCGTGGTGGCCGCTGTTCGGGTCAGCGCGAGAACTCGGTACAGTCCCCCGGGCACGGGACGGCCGGCGGCACTTCGTTCGGCGGCGTAGTCCTGGAGCATGCGGGCGAGTTCGCGGTCGCCGTGGGCCCGTCGCGGCAGGTCGGCGATGCTGTCGACGGACACGCCGGTGAACAGGCACTTCAGCAGGGCATGCCGCCACAGGTGCGGCGCGAGGTGGCGGGCGCTGTAGGGACCGACGGCCGCGGCCAGCAGCCGGGGGTCGTTGGCGCGCAGCGCGTCCTCCACGAGTGCGAGGGCCTCGGAGCCCGGTACGAGATGGGGAAGGGCATGGAGGACGGCCCGGCGCTCGTCGGCTGTGCCTCGGTGGTAGACACGAGTGAGTACGGCGGCGTCAGCGCGGGCTGTGATGAGGATGAGGACGCGGACGGCCTCGCCGTGGGCGCTCCCGCATCGGCGTGAGGCCTCGGCGAGGCGTACCTCCCAGGTGGGGGCGGGCCCCTGCGCGGACGGGTCGGTGGCCGCTTCGCAGAGGGCCTGGTCCAGCCAGACGCGGGCTGTCTCGGACAGACTCGCCCGAAGCCCGTCCCGCAGTTCGTCCACGCGGGTGGGAGCGGGCACCTCGGCGGCGCAGCGGCCGGGGACGGCGGGTCGATAAGTCATACGGAGCCGCGCTCTCTGCCTGCTGACGGCACTTGACGGGCTGCGTGCGAGGGGGCCGATGCCGCGGCCGCGGTTCGAAGGAACGGCAGCGAGAGTTCCGCGAAGTGAGGCCCCGCGTGGGAGTGGCGGGGCAGCTCGACGACGCTCAGGCCTCGGTAGTCGGCGGCGGCCAGGGCCGCGAGAACGGCGGGGAAGTCGATGTCACCCTCCCCGAAGGGGAGGTGCTCGTGGACGCCCCGGCGCATGTCCTCGATCTGGACGTGGCACAGCCAAGGGGCGGCCGCGCGCACGCATTCGGCGGGTGGGAGGGGCTCGAGGCACTGGCAGTGGCCGATGTCCAGGGTGAGACCGAGGTAGGCGGGGTCACCGAGCGCGTCACGGAGGCGGTGGAAGTCACTGAGCGTGGCGAGGAGGTGCCCGGGTTCGGGCTCGATGGCGAGGGGGACGCCCGCGACGGCGGCGTCCTCGACGACAGGGGCCAAGGTGTCGGCCAACCGGCGCCACGCCGTGCTCTCGTCGGTCTCGTCCGGCTTGGTTCCGCTGAAGCAGTGCACCGCGTGGGCGCCGAGTTCGGCCGCGATCCGGATCGCTCGGGTCAGCAGCCCCACGCGGCACGCACGTTCTTCCGGGTCGGGTGACAGGAGGGACGGGCCGTGTTTGCGGCGCGGGTCCAGCACATAGCGGGCGCCTGTCTCCACGGTGACTTCCAGGCCGAGTGTCTCCAGTCGGCGGGAGACTTCGCGGGTACGGGCCGAGAGATCTGTGGCCAACGGGTCGAGATGCATGTGGTCGAGGGTCAGCCCGACGCCGTCGTATCCGAGGTCGGCAAGCAGGTTCAGGGCGTCGTCCAGGCGCAGGTCGGTGAGGCCGTTGGTGCCGTAGCCGAAGCGCAGCGTGCCGGGCACCGTCGGCTCGGCCGCCGCGGTGGCCTGCGAGAGGGCCCCGCCACGGGTCATGTCACGCTCACCTTCCTCATGTACTTCGTCGCGAGGGGGGCGAGGGCCGCGACCAGCGCACCGGTGGCCAAGGCACCGGAGCGGGCGGCGAGCGCCGCCTGAAGCGGGATCGTGGCGTGGATGCCCCTGCCGACGGCCCGCTGGACGACCGCGGAGGAGGGGTTGACAGCTGCCTGAGCGTAGGGCAGGGCGGCGGTCGCGGCGTAGCAGGCGGCGAAAGCCGCCCGTACGGCGCCGTGTGGAGAGCCGATGAGCCTTCTGACGGCCGCTGTCCCGGTGAAGCGGCCAGAGCCTGGCTCCCTTCCGGCGGCGGGGCGGGGCGGGGACACCGGACGGCTGACGAGCAGGCCGCTCACCATGGCCACCGTGCCCAGAGCCGCCGAGGCGGGCAGGGCTGAGCCGCCTCTCGTCTCCTGGCGGGACAGTGTGCTCACAGCCAGGGTGTGGGTACCCAGCAGCACGGCCGGCGCGACTGCCGGGCGGATCTGTCCCACGGTGGCGGCGCCCAGGAGCAGATCCAGGCTCCGGGCGGTCGCCGTGGCCACCGGGCCCAACAGGCCGTCCTTCAGCAACAGGTTGTACGCCCAGACGGTGGCCGCGAGGGCGGTCGCAAGGGTGAACGCCGGGCCTCCCGCGTGCCAGCCCAGGGCAAGGCCCGCCGCCGTGAGGACGCAGGACGCCGTCAGTGCGTCGTTCGGTCGGATACGCCCGGAGGGAAGTGGGCGGTTGGGGCGCTCAGCGGCATCCTCGACGCGATCGACCCAGCCATTGAGAGCCATGGCGGCCTCGTACAGGCACAAGGAGCAGCCGACGGCGAGCACCGTACGGGAGTTGGGGCGACCGGCCGCTGCGGCGGTGCCGGCCAGCACGTCCCCGGGCACCGTGAACACCGCTGGCAGGCGCAGCAGTTCGACCCAGGCTCCAATGGCGGCCAGGCCCTCCGCGTGGCGCGGTCCCGGCTGGGCCCGCGCATCGCCCTGATCGTCCGTCGGCACCCCGAAGATCCGGGTTCGCAGCCCTTGGAAGCCCCGTCCCCACTGCCCCGCGCCCGGTCCTTCCCACCGGGCCCCGGTCGCTCCAGCCGCCCGGTGCGCCGCCTCGCTCCACGGATCCGAAAGCCCGGTACGTCCCGTCACCCGTGAACCCGCGGCCGACCAGCCTCGCTTCATCGCCCATCACCCGGATACGGAGCGCGAGACCTCAGTCGCTCGGCGAGCCCGGCGAGTTCGGCGTACTGCTCCGGCAGCCCTGACGGCCCGTCTCCGACCGGATCCTTGAAGTAGAAGCCCACCTCGCGCAGTGGTCCGGACATTCCCGCCTCGTGAGCGCGGGCGACGATCCGGACCAGGTCCAGGACCAGCGGTGCGGCCAGCGCCGAGTCACATCCCTGCCAGATGGTCTGCAACACCATGCGCGCGCCGAGGAAGCCGTCGAAGGCGACGTGGTCCCAGGCGGTCTTCCATTCACCGAGGGCCGGCACGTTGTCGATGTGCACCTCACCCTCGGGCGCCGTACCGAGAGTGTCGGCGAGGACCCTCTCCTTGCCCGCGTACTTGGCGGACGCGGCGCCGGGGTCGGCCAGGGAAGCGCCGTCGCCGCCGCCCAGCAGGTTGCTTCCCGACCAGGCTCGTACCGAGAGCGCGCGCTGCGCGAACATCGGACCCAGCACGGAGCGCAGCAGTGTCTGGCCGGTCTTGCCGTCGCGCCCCGCGTACGGCAGCCCACTCGCCGCAGCCCGAAGCGCCAGGGCCGGATGATGCAGGCCCGTCGACGAGGTGAAGTTCACATACGGGCAGCCCACGCGCAATGCCGCCGCCGCATACAGCGAACTGGCGGGAAGCGTATCGCCGTGCGCCGGCGGCTCGGCCGACGCCACGTTCAGCACCACGGCGCGCGCCACTTCCCGGCGGCGCATGAAGTCCTGGATGTCGGCGGCGAAGGCACGGATCAACTGCTCCTCGTCCCGCGTGTCGCCTCGCACGGGACCGCCTGGTCTGATTTCCCCGTCCGCTGCGGCCAGTTCGGTCTCCACCGCGTTCACGACGTCGTGAGTCAGTACGCCCTCGGCCATCAGCATCTCGGCCCGCTTGGGCAAGGGGCAGTTCGCGGTGTCGTGACCTCCGAAGACCAGGGATGAAAGCGCGGGCAGGCCCGCGTCGGCAAAGACAGGGGTCTCGGTCACCAGGCCGGTAGGCGGATACAAGCCGGTGGCGATGGCGGCGCACCCCGCGACTGAAGTTGTGGCGACGGAACCGCGTGCTCCGATCAGCCAGACCCCGACCGGACGGTGAGACATGGACGCATGCACGACTAGCCTCCTTGCAAGACAAGCTGATGAGGACGACCGACTCGTGGTTCCCGGGCACCGTCCGGAGCTGTGCAGGACCTGGCAGAGTCGAGCCTTTCGCAAAGCGACAGAGTGAGGCCTTTCTTAAAGGAAAAGGCCCCACTTCGTGTCATCTCGAAAGGTTCGCAGGCTCACGCTAACGCCTGGAAACGCATGACGCAGGGACTTGGGGTCGGCTATTCCGGTGAAATGATCGCCGGACAATCCGCGCCGACTATGGGCCAAAGGTCACGGAGCCGGCGGATCCGGCACCGATATACACTTTCTGACCTGCGAAGATTTGATCATAGGGAAGATCCGCCTCGAGGGGCGAGATCACTCTGACGGCGGCCGAAAGCACAGGGGGCGGGCCCGTCGCCTATCCATGGCACTGCTCCACCCACCCACTGTTTCAGTTTCTCCGTTCGGGCTGAGCTTGCGGCGTCGTCAGGCTGACAGCCTTCAAGGAAGGCCGACCGATCCGGCCCCGTACTCCGTTCAGGGAATTCCTGAATGAGACAAGGTAGCGAACCTCGGGACGGGATACGAATCATCATACTGAAATCAGCCGCGTGAGGTAGCTCGGCATAGCCATTTCAGCTGCGAAACCGATAAGCAGCGAAGGAGTGCGCGTACATGTTCACGAAGCGGGCAGCCGGATGTGTGACCGGCCTGGCAGTTACGGCACTTGGGTTGCTGGCAGCAGCCCCGCCGGCAGGGTCGACAACCGGGAGCCCCCACTCCGGCCACCAGATCATCAGGCTCACCCTCGACCAAACCGACGGGACGGACCACGATCCCACCCCCGGATCGACATGGGTCGAATTCGGGACCGCAGCCCTGACCAAGTCCGGTGAACCCTACGGGACGTGGGGCTATCAGGGTACGGTCCTGGCCGCACACGGAGATGTCCTCGAGGAGCAGGTCGTGGCGACCTTCGACACTCCGGAGGGTCAGATCACCACTCAGCTCCTTGACCAGAATGTCGAGGATCGGGCCCCGCAAAGCGAGCAGACAAGCGCGATCACGGGCGGAACGGGACGTTTCAGCAAAGCAGCCGGTTACATCGAAGCACGTGATGACGGCACGCACGTGACTCTTCACATCTTCCAACGCTGACCTGAGCCGCTGTCCCGTATGCCCGCACGCCGCCTGCCGTTGGGCCTGAGTCGGCAGCGGACAACGGCGACCGGAGCAGCGCTCGTGGTCGTCGGCGGACAGGGCGGCCGTGGGGGGGGGGGGCCGCCGCCCCACCCGCCCCGGCGGGGGGGGCCCCGCCGGCCCGCGGGGGGGGGGGGGGGGGCC